>JBDRZP010000021.1 GCA_039804025.1 candidate division WOR-3 bacterium | reverse complement strand
ATTTTCAAAAGCTTAAATATTCAAGACAATTTATTCCTTCACAAGCTTTTTTAATTTTTCCCAGTAAAGTGGTAATTCATATAGTATATTCATAGCCTTTAAAACAAGTTTATGTTCTCTTGCAAAATAACCTGAATAAATTTTATCATCAGGAACATCCTTACTCACACCAGTTTGTGCTGTTAAAATAACTCTATCACCTATTTTTACATGGTCCTTTATACCAACCTGACCTGCTATCAAACAATCCTTCCCAATTTCAGAACTTCCTGCTATACCTGTTTGTGATGCAATTATTGTTCTTTCATTAATTTTTACATTGTGAGCAATCTGACAGAGGTTATCAATCTTAACCTCTTTCCCTATATAAGTTTCTCCCATTACAGCCCTGTCGACACAAACATTTGCACCTATTTCTACATCATCATCTATATGAACAAAACCAATTTGAGGAATCTTTACAATTTTCTCACCTATCTTTTCATACCCAAAACCATCTGAACCAAGAACTGTTCCTGAATGGATAATACATCTTTTTCCAATCTTTACATTTTTTTCTATTGAAACAAAAGGATAAATAATTGTGTTTTCATCAATAAAAGAATTTTTTCCAACATAAACAAAGGCTAAAAGCTTTACACCCCTTTTTATTTTTACATTTTTTTCAATAACACAGTATGGACCAATATAAACATCCTTTTCAATTTCAGCATCTTTTGAAATAATTGATGTTTCATGCATAAGAAATCTTTCTTCATCTTTTTCCTCAAATAAACTTAAAAGTTTAATAAGCTTTTCCTTTGGACTATCAACAATTATTGCTGCTTCAAATTTAAGGTCCCTAAGGAAATCTTCTTTAGTGATAACCGCATAGAAACTTTTTCCCTCATATTTTTTATCATATACGAGAGAAATATAGCCTTCCTCATTTCTTTCAGGTGGTAAAACTCCCTTTATATCTAATTCAGGGTCACCTAAAATTTTACCATTTAAAATTTCTGCTATATCTTTTATTTTCATCTGAATTAATAAAGAAAAAAGGATTTGAACCTTATTTTAAACTTTTCAATTTATAAATAATTTCAAGTGCTTCTTTGGGAGAAATTTCATCAGGATTTATTTTTTCAATAAATTCCCTTAAAATATCAGGTTTTTCAAAAAGTTCAAGCTGTTTTTTATTAAATTTAAGAACTTTCCTTTTACTTTCTAAATTCTGTAAAATTTCCCTTGCTCTTTCCACAACATGTTTAGGTATTCCAGCAAGTTTTGCAACATAAATTCCGTAACTTCTATCCATTGAACCTTCAAGTATTTTTCTAAAAAAAATAACCTCACCTTCCCATTCTTTTACCTGGGTATATAAATTTTTAATTTCAGCATAATTCTCTGCGAGTGTTGTAAGTTCATGGTAATGAGTTGCAAAAAGTGTCCTTGCCTTAATTCTCTTTATTATATCCTCAGAGACAGCCCAGGCAATACTGAGGCCATCATAGGTTGAAGTCCCCCTTCCAATTTCATCAAGTAAAATTAAACTTTTTTCTGTAGCATTATTCAAAATCTGGGCTACTTCAAGCATTTCAGCATAAAAAGTTGAGATACCCCTTGCTACATCATCTGATGCTCCAATCCGCGTAAAAATTCTATCAACAAGACCTATTCTCCCTTCCTCAGCAGGTATAAAGGATCCTGCATGAGCAAGTATAACACATAAGGCAACCTGTCTTATAAAGGTCGATTTGCCACCCATATTTGGTCCTGTAATTAAAACAAAAAATTTATCAGGAGTCATCACAATATCATTAGGAACAAATTCAGATACTGTATGCTCAACAACAGTATGCCTTGAATTTTTTAATATAATCTCTTTTTCACGGGTTATTTCAGGTTTTTTGTAATTGAATTTTATTGCAACTTCTGAGAAACAGAGCAAAAGGTCAAGCAAAGCAATATTCTCAGAAATATCAAGTATTTTATCCTTTTCCTCCTTAATTTTTTTTAAAAGTTCTTCATAAAGATAATTTTCAATTTCTTTTATTCTTTCCTCAGCTGAAAGTATTTTTAGTTCAAGATTCTTTAACTCCTCTGTAACAAATCTTTCTGCCTGGGTCAAGGTTTGTTTTCTGATATAATCTGATGGAACACGGTCTAAATAGGATTTTGTTACTTCTATAAAAAAGCCCATTACCTGATTGTATTTAACCTTGAGATTAGGAATACCTGTCCTTTCCTTCTCTCTTTCTTCTATTTCTTTTAATTTTTTTGCTGAATTATTTTTTAACTCTAATAATTCATCCAGTTCTTCTGAAATACCTTCTCTGATACAATTGCCTTCACCGGGATTTGAAGGATTATCTTTTAAATAGCTCTGAATAACATTTGCTAAATCACTTAAATCGTGTAAATTATCATATATTTCAAGTAATAATTCACTTGTGCAAGTTGAAAGAGCTTCTTTAAGTTTTGCTAATTCAAAAAAATTGTTTGAAAGTTTATAAACTTCTGATGGTGGTGCTTTAAGTTTTACAATCCGTGATAGAACTCTTTCAAAATCTATGAAATCGGATAAAATTTCAGAAATTGTTTTTCTTAAAAAAGGCTTTTCAACAAGTTCTTTAACAGCTTCGTATCTTTTTTCAATTTTTTCTTTATTCTGTAAGGGAAAGAGAAGACTTTTTTTTAAAAGTCTTGCTCCCATTCCTGTTTTTGTAAAATTGATTACTTCAAATAAGGATTTACTTTCAGGGTGAATTTTATCTACTATTTCAAGATTTTTTATTGTAATGGAATCAAGAATTAAAAAATCTCCTCTTTCAAGAACCTTAAGTCTTAAGTGCTCCAGCCCTGATTTTTTTTTAATAACAAGATAATCAAGCAAATGAGAAAGGCTAATTAAGCTAATGTCCTTTTTTAAACCAAAGCCTTCTACACTATTTACACCAAAAAAATTTTTTACTCTTTCTTCTGCAGTATCAATGCTATAGAGATTTTTATCAAAACTACTTGTTATAAAACCATTTAATTCAAAATCTTGAGGAACAAGAACTTCTTTAGGATTTAAACTGTGAATAAAATTATAAAAATCATCCTTTTCCAACAGACCTGCTCTAAGCTCACCTGTAGTGATATCAGCATAAGCAACTCCGAATAATTTATCGGAGGGATAGAAAGATAGTATAAAAATATTTTGGTCTGGTGAAAGCAAAGAGGGTAAAGTAACAGTTCCAGGTGTTAAAACTTCAACAACTTCTCTTAACATAAGTTCTTTTCCTTCTTCAACCTGCTCACAAATAGCAACACTGTAACCTTTTTTTAATAATTCCTTTATATAACTTTCAGCAGCCTTAACAGGAACTCCTGCAAGTGGAACTCTTAAATTTTTACCAAAAGGTTTAGAAGTTAATGTTATTGAAAGTTCCTTTGCTGCTATTTTTGCATCCTCATAAAATAGCTCATAAAAATCTCCCATTCTGAAAAAAAGAAGTTCTTTAGAGTACTCCTTTTTGATTTTATGATACTGCTTTAAAAGAGGAGTTAATTCCATTAAATTTTTATTTTAAGAACAAGTTTTCTTGTTTTCCCGCAGTTTTCACAACGAAATCTATATTCCGTATACTCCTTTTTACAACTTGTACATATAAATGAAATCTGTTTTAAATCTCTTTCTATTTTTCCTGTAAGTTTTTTTATTTCCTCTTCATAGTTGAGTTCTACTGCTGGTATTAAAAGAATAAGATTTAAAAAAATTTCATCCTTTTCTGAACTTAAATTTTTTATAATACTTTTTGCCTCTTCATAATCACCTTTTTGAATCAAAAAGGGCACAAGGAAGGCTTTAAGATATAAACTTTCACTTTTTCTAAGATAATCAAATAGTTCTTCCATTTTTCCTTCTTCATAAAACTTTTCTTTAAGTTTAACAAGCTTTCTGTATACAAGATAAGGAAATCTATCTGCTATCTTTTCATAATATTCAAGTTTTTTTATCAAATCTTCCTCAATTTCTGCAAGAAAGTAATTAGCTTCTGGTATATGTTCATTAAGTTTTAAAGCTTCTCTTACAAATTTTTTCGCTTTTCTTAAATTCCCTCTTTTTAAAAGGTCTTCAGCTGCATATAAATAATAAAGAGCCATTTTTTCATCAGAATAAACTTTATTTGAGATAAAAATCTCCTTTTTAAGTTCACAGGCAGAATCCCAGTCACCTGAAAATTCATAGGCTCTTAAGAGAGCATTTCTTACCTCTTCATCTTCACCTTTAAAATAATTATCTGCTTTTAAAAGATGATTTATTGCTTCTTTAAATTGATAAAGATTCAGGTAATCAAGCCCGATGGATTTGTCAAGTTTTGCTCTTTGAAGTTCTGTTAGGTCTTTTTTTATATCAAGGCTTAAATGTATTCTCAAAGCTTTTGCATAAAATCCATTCTCTCTATAGTAATCACCAAGCTTTAAATACTCCTCAAAATCTAACTCTTTTCCCTTTTTAAATCTTTTGATTAATTTTTCAAGTGTAAAGTTTTTCCTAAAAAACAGAAATCTCATTTTTATTCCTCTTCAGAAAAATTTTCTCTTTTTTCAGATTCTTCTGGGCTTACTTCTTTATAACCTGTTTCTTCAGCGATCATTTTCCTCAGCTCATTTATTTCCTTTTTTAAATTACTTATTTCAATATCCTTTCTAAAAAGTCGCCATCTGAATTTTATCTCCTGGTAAATTGCAAGAAGAATAACAAAAATAGAACCAGCAAGAAAGGAAAAGAAAATCACCCAGAAGAGGGGAATATCATTAAAGGAATACTTTAAAAGGTATAAATTAACTCTCTCCTCAGCATTTTGTAAAAAAATGAAAAGTAGAAAAAAAAAGATGAAAAGCCCAAATATTAATCGGATAGTAGTCATAGTTTATTATAAGAAAAAATTTTTATCAAACCAAAAGGCAAAAGTTCCTTTAATTTATATACTTTTATCTTTTTATTTACTTTTAATATTATTTTCATTTCAGGGGAGAATTCATTCATAACTTGTAAACAAGCTCCACAGGGAAAAACTTCCTTATCTGCACATATTGCTATAAAATCAAACTCCCTTATTCCATCATTTACAGCTTTAAAAATGGCAATTCTTTCAGCACATACAGTTAAACCAAAGGAAGAATTTTCAATATTTGAACCTGTATATATTTTTCCCTTTTTAGTTTTCAAAGCCGCACCAACCTTGAAATTTGAATAAGGAGCATAAGCTTTTTTCCTTATATTACAAGCCAATTTATAAAGTTTAAAGATTTCCTCTTGAATTTTTTCCATAATAAATATTATAATAAAAAACTCGGGCCGTTAGCTCAGCAGGCAGAGCACTGGATTTTTAATCCAGGGGTCCCGGGTTCGAATCCCGGACGGCCCATAATTTACTTTTAAAAAATGCAAAAGGAAAATTTAAGAGATTATGCAATAGAAGATATTTTAAAAAGAGAACCAAACAAGTTTAAAGGTCTTGTTATTATTATGAAGGAAACAAGAAAAATACTAAAAGAACTTTTTGGAACAGGTATAGATTCACCTGGGAAAAAATCAATTATTGATGCTCTAAAACAATATGAAAAGGGTGAGATTGAGATAAGAAAGGGAGCAATTTGAAAATAATATTAGGTATAACCGGAAGTATTGCAGCTTTTAAATCAATAGAACTTGGACGACTTTTATTAAAAAAAGGACACAGGGTAATCCCAGTTTTAACAAAAAGTGCACTTAATTTTGTTACTCCTCTATCCCTTACATCTCTTTTAAACGAAAAAGTTTATTATGATATGTTTGAACTTGAAGAGAATAAAATTCCCTTACATATAAAATTGTCAAGGGAATGTGATTTAATCGCTGTTATTCCTGCTTCTTTTAATTTCATATCAAAAGCTTCCCTTGGTCTTGCCGATGATCTTTTATCCCTTTTATTTCATTCTGCAATTGTTCCTAAAATAGTTGCACCCTGTATGCATCCAACCCTTTATGAAAATGAAATTCTTCAAAAACATCTCTTAAATCTTTTAAATATGGGGGTTTATGTTATTGAACCCATTGAAGGCGAAATGTCAGATTTAACCGTAGGAAAAGGGAGACTCAAAGAACCAGAGGAATTGTTAGAAGAAATCGAAAAAGTTATTGAAATCAAAAATAAACTAAAAGGTAAAAAAATTTTATTAACCTTTGGAAGAACAGAAGAAGAAATAGACGATGTAAGAGTTATTACAAATAAATCTTCTGGTAAAATGGGTTTTTCCCTTTATAAAGTTTTAAAAATGACAGGATCCAGATTAAAAGTTATAGCAGGTAAAACAGATTTTGAAGTTCCATCAGATGTTATAAGAGTTAAAAGTACCGGTGATTTTTTAAAGATACTGGAAGAAGAACTTATAAATGAAAGTTATGATGCTCTTATAATGTGTGCTGCCTTATCTGATTTTAAACCCAAAGTAAAATTTAAGGGTAAAATAAAGAAAAATATAGAAAAATTGAATTTGGAACTTGAGAAAAATGTAGATGTTTTAAAGGAAATTTCAAAGTTAAAAAATAAAACAAAATTTATCGGTTTTGCACTTGAAGAAAAGCCTGATATTGAAGTTGCTTACAATAAACTGAAAGAAAAGAATCTTGATTTAATAATTTTAAATACAATTCAAACCATTTCCTCGGATTTTATTGACCTTAAAATTATAACAGAAGACAAGAAGGTATTTGACTTCGGGAATGTACCAAAAGTTAAAGGAGCTTTTGAAATTGTCAAAAAAATTTCAGAGATTATTTAAATGAAAGTAAGTGCTTATGATATTTTTTTCTATTTAAAAGAATTAATTGGCGAAAAGGAGATAATACTTGAAAAAGATTATCTGAAGGTAGAGGAAGTCTTAAAGAGATTGGAAAAAAGAGTTTCTAAATGCAAAAGATGTCCCTTACATAAAACAAGAACCAACACAGTTTTTGGGGACGGGAATCCTTTTACAGGATTTGTTTTTGTTGGAGAAGCACCGGGTCAGGAAGAGGATAAAAAGGGTCTTCCCTTTGTTGGAAAAGCTGGTAAAAAATTAAATGAAATAATGAAAAAAGCAGGAATAAGAAGAGAAGGAGTTTATATAATGAATACAATAAAGTGTAGGCCACCAATGAATAGAGATCCTGAAGAAAATGAGTTAAAAATGTGTTTTCCCTTTTTAGAAAAACAGATTGAAATAATAAAGCCAAGGGTGATAGTTGCACTGGGAAGATATGCCTCCTATGTATTGACAGGTAAAAAAATCTCAGTAAAAAAAGAAAGGGGTCTTGTATATGATTATAAAAACATTAAAGTTGTGATAACTCTTCATCCTTCAAGAATTTTAAAAAATCCAGAAGAAGAAGAACTTCTTTTAAGAGACCTTCTTTTGGCAAAAAATATTTATATGAATGGATACCCTTAATATACTTTTTATAGGTGATATTGTAGGTAAGGCAGGAAGAATTGCATTAAAAAAATTTTTGCCTCTTATAAAAAAAAATTTCAAAATTAACTTTATTATTGCAAATATTGAAAATGCTGCTCATGGAAATGGAATAACAGAAAAGATTTATAATGAGATAGTAAATTGTGGTGTAAATTGTCTTACAAGTGGCAATCACATATGGGATAAAAAAGAAGTTTTAAGATGGATAGATACAAAAGAAAATATTTTAAGACCGCTTAATTATCCTGATACAGTTCCGGGAAGAGGCTTTGCAAAATTCAATATCTACGGAATAGAACTTTATGTGGTAAATTTAATGGGAAGAGTTTTTATGAATCCAATTGACTGTCCCTTTAGAAAACTTGATGAAGTTTTAAAAAAAATTAAATTACCAATTATAGTGGATTTTCATGCTGAAGCAACCTCTGAAAAGATTGCCTTTGGATTTTATGCAGATGGAAGGGTGAGTGCTGTTGTAGGAACACATACCCATATTCAAACTTCTGATAATGTTATTTTACCAAAAGGAACAGGATATATAACCGATGTTGGTATGACAGGAAGTTTTGATTCTATAATTGGCGGGGAAAAAGAACCAATTATAGAGAGGTTTTTGACAGGTATTCCCTATGCCTTTGAGCCTGCCAAATTAAATGAGGGACTTGATGCCTGTTTAATTGAAATAAGAAAAGATAATTTTATGTGCCATAGAATAAATAGAATTCAAATAAGAAAAATAAACAATGAGTTTTTTCTTAAAATTGAATTTTCGGATTATAATTATAATGTTATAAAACTAAGGGAGGGATAAAATGAAAGTTATAAAATATGAAAAAATAGTGGAAGAAGTAAAAAATATGTGCATAAGAGCAACCCATGAACTTAAACCAGATGTGGTAGAAGCATTAAAAAAAGCCTATGAAAAAGAAGAATCCGATTTCGGTAAAGAAATATTATCCCAGATATTAAGAAATATTGAAGTTGCAAGAGAGGATTCAAAACCCTTATGTCAGGACACAGGTTTTGCTGTTTTATTTGTAGAAATTGGCGAAGATGTTAAAATTGAAGGAGGTTCTCTAAAGGATGCTCTTATTGAAGGTATAAGGAGAGGTTATACTGAAGGTTATTTAAGAAAATCAATTGTTGAAGACCCTTTAAGAAGGAAAAATACAGGAGACAATACTCCCCCTGTTATTCATTTTGATATTGTTAAGGGGGATAAACTAAAAATAATTCTTGAACCAAAAGGTGGCGGAAGTGAAAATATGAGTGCCTTTAAAATGCTTCTTCCTGGAGAAGGAAAAGAAGGTATTAAAAAATTTGTAGTTGAAACAGTGAAAAAGGCTGGGTCTAATCCCTGTCCTCCAATTGTTGTAGGCGTTGGTATAGGAGGAACCTTTGAGTATAGCGCTTTCCTTGCTAAAAAAGCAACCATAAGACCACTTGGCCAAAGGCATCCTGACCCCTTTTATGCACAATTTGAAGAAGAATTGCTTGAAGAAATCAATAAACTTGGAATAGGACCTATGGGACTTGGAGGCAGAATAACAGCCCTTGATGTTCATATTGAAACTTATCCATGCCACATTACATCTTTACCAGTAGCAGTTAATATACAATGCCATTCAGACAGAAGAGAGGAGGTTATTCTTTAGGACAAATAAAAAGTTAATTTAATGAATAAACTTTCTAAAAATTTAAAAAGTAAAGTATGGAGTTATGAAATAGATGGAATAATAAAAAGGATTAAAGTTTTATATGAAACAGAAAAAACAAAGGTTTATCTTGGTGAAGAACCAGGAGGAAAAAATTTAGTCATAAAAGAGGTGCCCTATACAAATCATAAAGAACTTTATAAAGAATTTTATCTACTTTTTAACCTTAATCATTCCGGTATTATTAAAACTTATGATTTTTTATTTTATCCAGATTATAAATCTGTTCTTATTCTTGAATATTTAAAGGGAGGGAGTTTAAGAGAAAGGATAGAGAAAAATAATATAAAGGATTTAAAAAAATTAGTTAGAAATATTCTTGATACCCTTTCTTATCTTGAGAAAAATATTATTGTTCATTCAGATTTAAAACCCGAGAATATTCTTTTCCCATCAGAGGAATCTGAATATCCTGTTCTCTCTGATTTTGGGCTTGCCACTCATAAAAAAAAATCCTTTTCAAGGGGGACACCACTCTATTCTGCTCCTGAAGTATTAGAAGGTAAAAATAATACCCATAAGTCCGATGTCTTTTCCCTTGGTGTAATAACTTTTGAAATTCTTACTGGAATAAAAATTGATAATTACAGGGAATATAAAAGCTTGTTTCTTGATGAAGGGTGGAAAGATAAGGTAAAAGAAGAGTTCTGGAAGGAATTTTTAAATATAACCCTAAATAGGGATCCTGAAAAAAGAAAGTCTGCAAGTTGGATTATGGAAAATATATTCAATGAAAAAGTTTTTTATACATTTGACCTTGAATTTATTGAAAAAGACAGAGAAAAAATAAAAAAGGAAATTTTAAAGGAAATAAAGGATAAAGAAAGGGAAATTATTCTTTTAAAAGGGGAAAAAGGAAGTGGAAAAACCTTTTTCCTAAAAAAAATTTATTCAGAAATTAAAGAGGAAATAAATTCCTTACTTATTGATGGTGGAAAAATTCCCTATCTTTCTTTTCCAGAAGAAAACCTTTATACATTTATAACATATCATCTTCTTAATATTAGAGAAAAAGAAAAGTATCTTCTCGTAATAACAGACCCATTATTCCATAAAAAGGAATTTCTAAATTTCCTTGAAAGTTTAAAAGAAGTAAAGGAATTTAAAAACTTAATTATATTGATAGAAGAAGGGAGTCATATTTTAAAAGGAAAAGAGATAATTTTAAAAAAACCTTCTGAGGAGAGAATATATATTTATCTTGAAAATAACCCCTTAACTTTTGAAAAACCAGAACTATTGAGAAACAT
Organism: candidate division WOR-3 bacterium; assembly: GCA_039804025.1. Lineage (NCBI taxonomy): Bacteria > Pseudomonadati > Caldifarciminota > Caldifarciminota bacterium. The sequence goes on along the minus strand of JBDRZP010000021.1, from coordinate 24,766 downwards.
CATAAGAATAGAAAAAGGTAATTTAAAAAATATCTTTTCAATTTTAAAATCTTCAAAGAATATAGAAGATATTGAAAGGAAAATTAAAGGAGAAAAACTTTTAAGTCCTGAGGAAGAAGATCTTTTATCCACTCTTAATATTTTTGGAAAACTAAAGATAGAGGAAACTGAAAAAATTTTTGGATATGAAACAATAGAAAAAATTACAAAAAGGGGATTTATAGAGAGAAGTGGAGAATTTTCAGTTCCTCTTATTGACCTTAAAAAGGATATCCCATATGAAAAAATTTTAAAAAATCTTAAAGATATTAAAGAACTTTCCATTGAAGGAAAATTAATTTATACTTTAGCAAAATTAAAAAATAAAGATTATTCTGAATTATACCTGATAGAGGAAGAATTAGAGAATCTCTATAGAGTAAACCCAAAAATTCTTTTTGAATTTTTCAAAAGACTGTCAGAAGATATTGAACTTAAAAGAATACCTCCAAGAATCTTAAAATATTACTCCTATTTTCTTATAGGTGAAGGAGATAAAAAATTTGAGGAAGTTTTAAATCTTTTAAAAGATATATCAGAAAAGGATTATAAATTAGTTTATTCTTATTACTGTTACATTAAAGGAGATTTTGAAAAGAGTTACGAAATTTTAAAAGATGAAGATGACAAGGAATCCCTTCTTTTAAAAGGTCTTGCACTTATAAATACTTTTAAAATTAAAGAACTTGAAGAAGTTTTAAAAAAATATAAAAGAAATTTTTACGATCCCCGTGATTTTCCAAATATATCAATGTATTACAGAATTGAGGGAGCTTATTATGAAATGAAAGGGGATTCAACAAAAGCAGAACTTTCCTATAAAAGAGCCTTTTATTATTCAAAAAAAATGGGGCCGACTTACAGAAGTTACCTTTATTTACTTTATTACATTGAGTTTCTTTATTTAACAGGTAAAAAAGAAAAAGCAATTCAGTATATTCAGGAGAGATTTGAAAGCTTTTATAAGGCTGCGAGAATTTTCCCCTATATTTTACTTTATTTTGAATTCATTAAATTTAGATATTACAAAGATAAAAAAAATTTAAACTTTCTCACAAATATTAAAAAAAAGTTAGATATAATTAATAAAAGTTTAAACCTTCCGATTTTTGAACCTTATATTTTAAGTGTGGAAGCTGATTACAGGAGACTTATAAAAGAAGACCCTTCCCAGTATTATGAGAGAGCTATTGAATTATCTGAAAAATATAGGATTTATACAAAATTAATAGATACACTTGTTGAATATTTAAAATATTTAAGAATTTCAGAAAATAAAAAATTTGATATTTTTTTAAAAAAGATGATGGAAAACCTAAATAGAGTTTCAAATTTTTTATACAGAAAAAAATTTATGGAAGAATATCTTTTATTTCTGGCTCTTAATAGGAATTTAGAAGAATTTAAAAGAATAGAAAAAGAACTTATGGAATATGAGAGAAAAACTGAAAACTTTGAGAGAATAAAAGTTTTAATTTTATTTGAATATCTTTTAAATATAAAAAATAAAGAAAAATTGAAAGAAATTAAAAAAGAATATGAGAATATTACATTTTCCTCAGATTATACAGATTGTTTTAAAAATTTATTTTATTTTTTAGAAAGTATAAAGGAGAATAAAAAAATTGAAGCCTTTGAATACCTTGAAACATTTTTAAAAAAATCTAAAAATTTTTTAAATAATGAGAGATTTATAAAGGATTTTATAATATTTTTTAAACTCTTTTTTATTGTTTTTGAGAAAAGTGAAATAACAAAACTGGGTTTTATTCCCAAACTTCAAAACTTTATCACAAAACTTTATGAAACACAGGAAGAAGAATTTTTGAGAAAGGAACTTTCACTTATAAGAGAAGAATTACTTTCTTATGTTTCTTTTGGGAAAATAATTGAGGACAAAAAGTGGAAAATTTTTAGAAATTATCTTTTATACTCCTTAAACTATAACAAGGAAGAAGAATTTTTGAAAAAAACAATAGAAATCATTGTTAAGGCAACTGAAATGGAAAGGGGAATGATATTTATGAAAAGTGAAGGTGAGGATAAACATCTTGAAATTAAAGTTTCTTATGGACTTTATAAAAAGGACATAGGAAGGGATATAATTGATATATCACTGAGTTCTGTTCTTAATACGACTAAAAAGGGAATTCATTTTTATGTTCCTGATACTTTAATGGACGATAGTTTTAAAACAAAAGAAAGTGTTCAAAAATACAGGATAAGGTCAATATTCTGTATTCCATTTTTCTATGAAGATAAACTACTTGGAGCCATTTACCTTGATTCAAAAACAAAAAGGGAATTTACATCCGATGATTTTGAAATTTTAAATATTTTAACTGAAATTTTCTCAATATCCTATATTAGAAATAAGTTTATTGAAAAAATTGAGGAAGAAAAAATTACCCTTGAGGAAAAAATAAGAAAAATTGAAAAACTTGGAGAAATAGTTGGTTCAAGAAAGTTTTTAGAAAGGATAAATGATTTTATAGAGAAAATAAAAGACCTTGAAAAACCCATTCCCATTCTTCTTATTGGAGAAACAGGAACAGGCAAAACCTTAATTGCTGAAACAATACACAAAATAAGTATAAGAAAGAATAGGCCAATTATCTTCTTTTCCTTTAATGAAGTTCCTGAAACACTAGCAGAAAGCGAACTTTTTGGATACAAAAGGGGAGCTTTTACAGGTGCCTTTGAAGATAAAATTGGACTTATTGAAAAGGCAAATGGTGGAACAATTGTTCTTGAAAATATTGAATCAATACCCCTTTCCCTTCAGGATAAATTACTCAGATTTCTTGATACTGGTAAGATAAGACCCCTTGGTTCCCCTGTTGAAAAGGATATTGATGTAATGGTTATAGCAACAAGTCTTCCTGAAATTGAAGAAAAGGTCGAAAGGGGAGAGATAAGAAAAGACCTCTATTATAGACTTAAAGGATACTCCCTTTATATTTCACCTTTAAGAGAAAGAAAAGATGATCTACCTTATCTTGTTAACCACTTTCTTGAAGAAATAAAAGACAGATTAAAAATAAAAAGGAAAATAAAATTAAGTAAGGAAGCATGGGATTGTATTTATAACTACGAATGGCCTGGTAATGTAAGGGAGTTAAAATATACTCTTGAAAGCGCTGTTTTAAATTTGAAAGAAGAAAATATAATAACCCCCTCAAATTTAAAAGAAGAGATTAGAAAATATAAAACCGAGAAAAAATTTTTATCCCTTGAAGAAATGGAAAGGAACTATATTATTGAAGTTTTAAAATCAACAAACTGGAATAAATCAAAAGCAGCAAAAATTTTAAAAATATCAAGACAAAATCTAATACAGAAACTCAAATCTTACAAAATTCTAAAAATTTAATATCTTTTTGTTATTCAGTTAATTTTTTTGTTTATTAAATCTGGAACAAATTTTTCAAATTAAAAATTGGTTCAAATCCATATTTAAATAAGGAGGTTATAAAATGAAAAAAGGACCAATCCTCCCACCAGATCCTCTTCCTCCTTCTTTCTAATAAAAAATTAATTAATAAAAATTTAGAACACCCCCAAATTTAGATTAGGGGGGTGTTCTATTTATTTACACAAAAAAATCAAAAATTTTTGATTTTCAAATTTAATTTTTTTAAAATTTATTTATGAAAAATGTTTTTTACCTTGATGATGACGAATTGGTTTCTTTTGTAATATCAAAGATGCTTGAAAAATTAAATTTTAAGGTTTACAGTTTCAGAAATTTTAAAGATTTTGAAAATTCTTTAAAGAAAAAAACTCCTGATTTCATTTTACTTGATATAACAATGCCAGATATAAGTGGACTTGAAATCTATGATTATATAAAAGAAAATTTTCCAGGACTTGAAAAGAGGACTTATTTTATAACTGGTAACAGAAGTCTGGTAGAAGGAAAAAATTTCAATTTTATTGAAAAACCGGTTTCCTTAAGTGAATTAGAAAAATTTTTGAAAAAAGTAGGAGAACTTTAATTTTAAGTTTTTAACATATTGAAAGCATTCTCTCGATACCCTTTCGTGCCTTCTCCATAATTTCTTCTGGAACAATAACTTCATATATTTCCTCTTCAAGACTCTTTAATAATTTATCAACTGTAATTTTTTTCATATATTCACAAATTGCATTCTCACTTACAGGATAAAAACTTTTATTGGGCAATGATTTTCTTAAAGGGTGCAAAATTCCTATTTCTGTTGCAACAACAAACTCTTGAGAATTAGAATTTTTTGCATATTTTATCATTCCACTTGTTGATAAAATTTCACCTTTTATTGTTCCGTCTTGAACAAGAAACATACAGGAAGTTGAACATCCACATTCGGGGTGTATTAAAAGTTCCGCATTCTTGTGTTCAGAATGGGCTTTTTTTATATCCTCAAGCCTAATTGCTGCATGAACATGACATTCTCCAGGCCATATATGAATATTTTTTCTTTTAGTTTTTGATTGAATATAAAAACCAAGAAACATATCAGGCAAAAAGAGAATTTCTTTATCCTCTGGAATTGCCTCAATAACTTTTACTGCATTACTTGAAGTACATATATAATCGCACTCTGCCTTAACCTCCGCAGAAGTGTTTATATAACCAACAACCACAGCATCTTTATGTTTTTCCTTCCATTTTTTTAATTCCTCCAGTGTTATACTATTAACAAGTGAGCAACCTGCCTCTAAATCCGGAATAAGAACCTTTTTGTCAGGATTCAAAATTTTGGCTGTTTCTGCCATAAAAAGAACACCACAGAAAACTATTAAGGGTTTATCAGCTTCCTTTGCCCTTTGAGAAAGTCCTAAAGAATCTCCAACAAAATCAGCAATATCCTGAATTTCAGGAATTTGATAATTATGAGCAAGAATCAAAACATTCTTTTTCTCCTTTAACTCAAGTATCCTTTCAATTTTTTCCTTTGTTTCTTTATCCATTTATAACCTCCTCTGCTTCAAGAGAAAAATCAAAACTTTTAACAGAATGGGTTAAAAAACCACAAGAAACTGCATCTATTCCAAGGTTTTTAAATTTTTCAATATTTTTAAAATTTATATTACCGCTTGCTTCAAGAAAGGTATTATTATCTTTTAATTTAAGGGCTTCTTTTATCTCTTTAATTTTCATATTATCAAGGATGATGTATTTTATTCCGTATTGAAGGGCGAGTTTTAATTCTTTTATATTTTCTACTTCTAAAATTGTATTTTTTTCAAGTTTTTTTTCTTTTACAATTTCTAAAATTTCTTTTAAGCCTTTTAATTTTTTATGATTATCCTTTATCATAATGCCATCTGAAAGGGTCATTCTGTGATTTTCACCTCCTCCAACATAAACTGCATATTTTTGAAGTTTTCTTAAAAGCGGAATTGTTTTTCTTGTATCCCTGATTATTAAATCTCCCCCTATCTTTTTTAAATTATAAACCTGTGTTGAAATTCCTGAAAGATGAGAAATAAAATTCAAAGCAACCCTTTCTCCTTTTAATATTGATTTTATTTCTCCCTCTAACTTAGCAACTTTCTCCATCTTTTTTATAAATTCACCCTCATTTTTAAACCATTCAATTTTTATATTTTTATTTAAAACTTTAAAAACAAGATTAAAAATTTCTGTGCCACAGAGTATTCCTTTATTTTTTGAGATCAAATAAAATCTTGCCTTTTCATTATTTTTAAAAATTAATTTACTTGTAATATCTCCTTTTCCTATATCCTCCTTTAATGCATTTTTTACAATTTTTAAAAGTTCTTCTCTTCCAATAAAATTATAAATTTTCTTCATAATTTTACTTTTTCTTCAATTTTTAGAATTTTTCTTAAAAATTTACCTGTGTGAGATTCCTCGCACATTGCGACTTTTTCGGGTGGACCTTCTACTACAATGTAGCCGCCTTTATCCCCTCCTTCTGGTCCAAGGTCAATTATCCAATCAGCTGATTTTATAATATCAAGTTGGTGTTCAATTACTATTACAGTGTTACCTTTATCAACAAGTAGCTGTAAAACATTGAGAAGTTTTTTTATATCATCAAGGTGGAGTCCGGTTGTTGGTTCATCAAGAATGTAAAGAGTTTTTCCAGTAGCTACCTTTGATAATTCTTTTGCAAGTTTTATTCTCTGAGCCTCCCCTCCTGAAAGAGTTGTTGCAGGTTGTCCAAGTTTAATATAGGAAAGTCCAACATTCATTAAAAGTTCCAGTTTTCTTTTGATCTGGGGAATATTTTCAAAAAATTCGTAAGCTTCTTTAACAGACATATCAAGAACTTCTGCTATATTTTTCCCTTTATACCTTATTTCAAGAGTTTCTCTATTGTATCTTTTTCCTTTACAAACTTCACAGGGAACATGCACACTGGGTAAAAAAAGCATATCAATAATATTGTAACCCTGTCCTTCACAGGCTTCGCATCTTCCGCCTTTAACATTGAAAGAAAATCTACCCGGTTTATATCCTCTCATTTTACTTTCAGGAAGAGAGGCAAAAAGTTCTCTTATTGGTGTAAAAAGACCTGTATAGGTTGCTGGATTTGATCTTGGAGTCCTACCTATGGGTGATTGATCAATGTTTATAACCTTATCAATGTTTCTTATTCCTTTTATTGAATCATAGGGTGCAGGAATTTCAGGTGAGTTATAGAGCATTCTTCTAAGTGCCTTATAAAGAGTTTCAATAATAAGCGTACTTTTTCCTGAACCTGATACCCCAGTTATACATACAAAAAGTCCAAGAGGTATCTTTAAAGTGATATTTTTTAAATTAAATCCCCTTGCTCCTTCAAGAATTAACCAATTATCACCTGGTTCTCTTCTTTTTTCAGGAATTTCTATCTTTAACTCTCCCTTTAAATATTTTCCAGTAACTGAATCAGGAGAATTCATTACATCTTCAACTCTACCCTGAGCAACTACATAACCCCCATCCTCACCTGCTCCAGGACCAAGATCAATTATATAATCAGCAAGTTTTATAGTGAGTTCATCATGTTCTACAACTAAAACTGTATTACCTAAATCCCTTAACTTTAAAAGGGTATTTAGAAGTTTTTCATTATCCCTTGGGTGAAGACCTATAGAAGGTTCATCAAGCACATATAAAACACCTGTTAAACCACTTCCTATCTGGGTAGCAAGTCTTACCCTCTGCTCTTCTCCTCCTGAGAGAGTCTCCATTGTTCTATCAAGGGTAAGATAGTAAAGTCCAACATCATCAAGAAAACATAACCTTGCATATATTTCCTTTATTATCCTTTCTGCAATCAATCTTTCTCTTTCACTTAAATCTAAGTTCTCAAAAAATTCCTTTGCACTTTTTACATCACTTTTAGTTAAATCGTAAATATTCTTATCCTTAATTTTTACAGAAAGTGCACTTTTATTTAACCTTGCTCCCTTACACTCAGGGCATATTTTTTTGACAATATACTTTTCAATTTCCTCTAAAACATAACCAGATTCTGTTTCTTCGTATTTCCTTAAAAGAAAGGGAATTATGCCTTCAAAATCATAGTAATCTTCATCACCAAAAAGAACTCTTTTCTTAAAATCTTCTGGTAAATCTTTCCATGGTTTATCAAGAGAAGTTCTAAATCTTCTGGCAAGATTAGAAAGTTTATAATAAAGAGAACCGTAGGGTTCACCTATTGGTCTTATCGCACCTTCAAGTATTGAAATATGGGGATTTATTATAAGTTCAGAATCTATCTCACTTTTAAAACCAAGTCCATGACACTCCTTACAGGCTCCATAGGGAGAATTGAAGGAAAACAATCTTGGTTCAAGTTCTGGAAGAGAATAATCACATTTAGGACATTTGAGTGACTCTGAAAATATTTCTTCTTTTTCATCATCTAAATAATATACAATTACCCTTCCTTCACCGTATTTGAAAGCATTCTCTATAGATTCTGCAATTCTTGGTCTTGCATCTTCTTTAATAATTAATCTGTCGATAATAAGTTCAATGTTATGTTTTTTGTTTTTATCAAGTTCTGGAACTTCATTTAATTCGTATATAGAACCATTTACCCTGACCCTTGACCAACCCTGTTTTCTTAATCTCTCAAACAAATTTTTATACTCACCTTTTCTTCCCTTAACAAGAGGACCAAGTATGATTACCTTATGATTTTTTCTTTTTAATATAACATCAACTATTTCATCAACTGTGCTTTTTGAAAGTTTTATTCCACATTCAGGACAATAAGGAACTCCTATCCTTGCAAATAAAAGTCTCAGATAATCGTATATCTCTGTAACTGTGGCTACAGTTGATCTTGGATTCTTTTGAACCTTTCTTTGCTCTATTGCAATTGCTGGTGAGAGGCCCTCTATAAGATCCACATCTGGTTTTTCAATCTTACCTATAAACTGTCTTGCATAAGAGGATAAGGATTCAAGGTATCTTCTCTGACCTTCTGCATACAATGTATCAAAGGCAAGGGAGGATTTTCCGGATCCTGAAATCCCTGTAATTACAACAAGTTTATTTTTGGGAATAAACACATTAATGTTTTTTAGATTATGTTCCCGAGCACCGTAAACCTTTATAAATTCACTTTTCATTAAGAAAATATTATAACTTTTATTTTAAAAAAATTCACTACATAAGTTATAATTCCATTTTTAAAATGTTTAAAATACTTAAAAAATTATATAACTGGGTATTAAGCTGGGCAGATAGAAAAAGTGGCCCTATTGCTTTATGCTTCTTTTCATCAATAGAAGCCATATTTTTCCCTGTTCCACCAGATCCTCTCCTTATGGCTTTGTGCTTGGGGAATAGAAAAAAAGCCCTTTTTTTTGCCTTTTTATGTTCAATCTGCTCTGTCACAGGTGGTTTGGTTGGTTATTCTATAGGATATAGATTGTGGGAATTAACAAAAGATTTCTTTTTTTCTTATGTTTTTTCAGCTCATACATTTGAAAGGGTTAGCATTCTATATCATAATAACTCCTTTCTTGCAATTTTTACAGCTGGTTTTACACCAATACCTTATAAGGTTTTTACAGTTTCGGCAGGTGTATTTAAAATAAACATCTTTATATTTTTTTTAGCATCTATTTTATCAAGAAGTTTAAGATTTTTTACTATTGCAACTCTTTTAAAAATTTTCGGTAGAGAAATAAAGGACTTTATAGATAAGTATTTCAATTTGTTAACTGTGATTTTTATTATACTTTTAATAGGTGGGTTTATACTTTTAAGAAATATTTAACTTTCAAAGTATAATAAAATCAATTCTCGAGGTCTCATAACCTGTTCTTTTAAAGTATCCTTCCATGTAAATGACTTTTCCTTTTGGTATTCTTAAATTTTCTCTCAAATCATTTATCAGTGTTTCGAATCTTTTTCTTGTTAGTTCAGGATTCTGACCATAAACTATAACTTCTACCTTCACCTTAGCCTTTTCTTTAATGATACTTCTCGCTTCTTCCAAAAGACTATAATTTTTTATTTTACTTGAGTTTTTTTCAAAAACTTCATTTCCGTCAATTGATATTATCCAGTTCACACCATCCTGCCAGAGAATTCCTGAAAGTTTAATGGATTTTTCAGGTGTTTTTACAATATTTCCTGCCTCATCCTGAACCTCAGCAGTATAGAAATATAAAAGACTCACATCTAAAATTTCCCCTTTTTCATTTCTACCATCCCATTTAATTTTTGAAGGAGGTTCATCCTCTCCTGAATATACTCTAAAGATGTTACCCTTTGCATCAAGTATGGTAAGTTTCCAGGTTTTAACATCTCTTCCGTAAAAGGGATAAAATATTCCAACTTCTCCCTGAACTATACTTTGAAGCCATGGTTTTCTTAACTCTTCTGAAGCAAGAGAAGGAAGAGGAGGTTTTATTATCCCTTTTCCAAATCTATTATCAAAGATATAACCTTTATTTTCGAAAGGTTCGTATGCTGCATCAAAAAGGTCAAAGGTCAGGTTCCATATGGGTTTTCTCTCCTTGATTTTACCTTTGAACTTACCTTTTATTTCCACTTCCTCCTGGGGTGTTTGAGTTCCCTGACCATAAATATTTAAAGAAGCTATTAAAAATAAAAGTTTAAAAATTCTTTTCATATTCTTTTATTCAAGAACAAACTTAAAAGTTATATAACCTGATTGAATAACTTTTTCTTGTAATGCTTCAAATTTCCAAGAAAGAACCGCCTCTTTAACAATATTATCCCAGTTTGGGTAACCACTTGTGCCTATAACAAGAACATTCCTTCTAACAGTTCCATCAGGTTCTACTTCAACCTTTAAGGTAATAACTGCCTGAACACCTCTTTCAGCTGCCCAGGAGGGATACTGGGGTATAATTTTATTCAAAATTTTCCTACCAGCTATTGAGCCTGAAATTTCAACTTCTATTTTTTTTTCTTTTTTCTTTGTTTCAGGTCTTAAAGAAACAGAAGGAGAGGTCACTGGTTGAGGTGGCGGAGGTTCCTCTGCTTTAACTTTCAGCTCTATCCTTCCACTTCCATAAGCTCCACCACTTCCTCCACCAGGACCCCATGGGGCAGCTCCACCTGTGCCAAGTCCAGCTTCAGCAACCTGTTTTGATATATCAACCGTTGGCTTATAGGCAGGTCTTTTTAATATTTCTGATGTTGCTACACCCTGACCTACAACTATTTCAGAACCAATTCCTGTTTCCTCTGTTTTAAGAGATTTTAAATCTATTTTTGCCTGAGGACCTATTTCCTCTGTTACGGACTTTATCTCTATGTTTTTCAAAGGAACAATTGGACCGGGTTCTATTGGCAATTTTCTTGAAATTTCAATTTTAGGTGCTTCAATTCTTTGTTTTATATTTATATTTGGAAGCGGAGGTGGTTTTTCTATTGTGTGTTGAATTGCCGCAAATAAATTGGGTTTATGCCTAACTTCGGGGCCGGGTTTCTTTTCCTCCTTTGAAACTTCCTTTTTCTCTGCTTCTCTCTTTTTTGATTCCTCTATTAAAGTAACAGAAAGGGAAGTTCTTTCTGTATATATCTCCTGTCTTAAAAGTAGAAGTAAAAATATGATTATGTGTATTATTATTGAGATTATAAGACCTACATGGTCTGAATATCTTGGGGTTTTATAAATATACTTATATGCTTTTGTAGTTGTTACTTTCATTTTTTCTTCCTTGTTCCAAATGCAATCTTATTAAATCCTTCTTTATTCTCCATACTGAGTTCACTATTCAATTTTTTAATCTCAGATAAAACTCTCATAACAATCCCATGAGGAGTTCCTTTATCTGCTCTAATAAGTAAAAGCTTATATGGATCTTTTTCCGCCTCTCCTTTTAAAATACCTATATAATTATCCCATGACACTATTTTACCGTTAATAGCAATTTTTTCACCTTTTTCATCTATATCAAGTGTAACAACATCTGCACCTCTTGGCTCAACAGTTTCAACATCAGGTAATATCACTCTGAAAGGAGCTTGTTTTACAGAAAGGTATGTAGTTGCAATCATAAGGGTAAGTAAAAGTGTAAAGGAAATATCGCACAAAGGTGTAACATTAATTTTGGCAAACTCATTATTATTCATTTCATCTTACCCTTTTTAATAAAGCAACTTCCCTTGCTCCTTTTTGTTTTGCAAGATCAATAATTTCTACTACTTTTCCGTGTTCTACCTGTGAATCAGCACTCACAAGAACAAGTCCAGTTGCACTTCTTATAAGTAAATAGGGAAGTAAAGAATCAAGTTTATTGAAACTCACAGGCTCTTCATTCAATAGAATGTTCCCATCAGCTGAAAGATGAATATTTACTTTAAACTCTGCCATAGTCTGTTCTTGAACATTTGGAGCTTTTCTCACTTTAGGTGAAGAAACAGTAAGCCAAGTCTGAAATATTGTAACCGCGCCTGTTATAAAAATTAGAACTAAAATTAAAGCGATATTTATTGCAGGTGTTAAATCTATTTCAAAATCACTTTCTTTTAAAAACCCCTTTTTTCTTTTCATTAAACTTTTTCCCTTTGTTCTTTAACATAAATCATAAAATTCATAATTTCTTCAGCAGAAACTTCAATTCTTGCCATAAGATGTTCAATTTTATTCCTAAAATAATTATACATTATAGCACAGGGGACTGCAATAATAATACCAAGAGCTGTTGTCAAAAGAGCAATAGCAACACCTTCCATCATAGCTTCAGGTCCTACTGTTGCCCCCATCTTAGCTACTGAATAGAATGCCTGTATTATCCCAACCACTGTCCCGAGAAGACCAAGGAGTGGAGCAATATAACTTATTGTTCCAAGAATATTTAGTTTTTTTGAAAGTTCAAGTCTTGTAAGCATCAAAGCGCTTTCCAAGACTGATTCCAGAACCTCTTTTGGATATTGAATATTCTCTGCAAGAAGATTAACTACCTTTGCGAATGGTCTATTAATAGCTGAACTGAAAGCTTTCAATTCCTCAAACCTTCCTTTTTCTATAAGCATCTTTGTTCTATCAATAAATTTCTGTTCCTCTTTTTCTGAAAGCCTGGTGTATGCAAGTAATCTATCAATTATTGCCCATAGAGCAATTAGTGAGGCAATTTCTAAAACTAACATAAAGGGGTTTAAAGCTAATTTTAATATAGGTTGTCCGAGTATCATTTTAAAATAAATTCTTTATTATAGAGAATTGAACTCATTGTTTCTTCAAAAGATTTGCTCTTGATAGAGCATCCTCTTTTATAGCTGGGTCACTTGTTACCTGTGCTATTGCTTCATAAATCTGTGCAGCATTTTTCAAATCACCTTTAATCTGGTATAGGCTTGCCAAAGTATATAAACCCTTTATTCTATAAATATCATCTATATCTCCAAATTTTAAAAGTGATAAATAATAACTTATGGCTTTATCAATCTGGCCAAGTTTATTATAAGCCTCTCCTAAAAGATAATAATATCTTGATGCATATTCTTCAGTCGGAGAAATCTCTTCAAGAGTTTTAATAGCTTCTCTTAGCTTACCAAGGTTAAGTAAAACTTCCCCTTTCAAAATAATACCTTCCTTTGCAGCAGGAGAAGAAGAATAGTTTCTAATCAGTTTATCAAGAACTTCATTTGCCTTTACATAATTCTCTTCCTGAATCAAACCCTGGGCTTCAACTTTTAACATTGTTGGAACCTCTTCATGTTCAGGAAAATACTGGACAAATCTTTCAGCTTCCTCCGCCATTGCTTTAAAATTATTTAATGAACCATAAGAAGCAATGACAATTTTTTGAGCCTCTGCCGCATTAATAGATGATGGAAACAATAGTATAACCCTCTTTGCTTTTTCAATCGCTTCTTCATATTTTTTATTATTGTAGAGTGTAGCTGCTTCATTATAAAGTCTCTGAGCGAGAAGTTCACTTTCCGGAAATTCTTTTGCATAATCCTCAATTCTTTCAGGCTCCTTTTCAGATTTAAAATAATAAACCTGTTCTAAAAGTGATTTAGCATCTTTTACCAGAGAATCATCCGGGAAAACTGAAAGAAACTTTTTTAATATATCTCTTGCATTATCATAATCCTTCATTGTGTAATAGGTTGAAGCAAGCCTTAAATAACCTTCTCTTACAAGATCATTTTCAGGATACTGTTCAAGTAGAATTCTGAAATAAGATACAGCTTTTTCAAGCTCACCTGCTCTAAAATAAGTATCACCAAGCCAGTAGGCAGCATATCCAGCATACTTTGTTCCAGGATACTCCGAAAGAACTGCCTCCCACTCCTGAACTGCATTTCCATAAAGATTTGCTTTTGCAAAAGCATCACCAGCGTAAAACAAAGCAGCTGGTGCAAGTAAAGATGAAGGATAAAACCTCACAATTTCTTTAAAAGTAAACGCCGCACTTTTAAACCTTTCTCCTCTCTGTAATTCTTCCTGCAACAGAGCACAAGAATTATAAATTGCCACTCCTTTACCAAAAAGGGAAGAAGTAAGTGCAAGTGTATCTTTTTGATATGAAGAAATAACAACATCAAATTTTTGAATTGCTGCATCATATCTTTCACTTTCCAGATAACACCAGCCAAGACCATTAAAAACCTCTGCCATAATATCAGGGTCTCCACTCTCAATTAATTCTTCATAGTATTTTGTAGCCTTCTCAAGGTCTTTTTCTTCATAGTAAGCTTCAGCAAGCATCAATTTTAACCTTGCGATCCATTTCTCAGCGTAGCTATTATTTATTCCATCGAGTTTATAAATATCACTTTTTAAAAATTCTTCTCCTCTAACTATTGCTTCCTTTGTTTCTCTTGAATCAATCATACACTTTAACAAAAGAACATATGCAGCAGGCAAAATATATGACTTTGGATAATATTTAATCAAATTTTCAAGCTGAAACCGGGCTTCAAGTATCCTTTTATCCCTGTATAAAATACTTGCTGTAAGATAATCTCCTATGCCAGAAAATTCACCTGTCATATAAGTATTTGAAAGTTGTTTAAAGGTTATTAAGGCCTGTTCCTTATTACCGGTCAGTAAATATGTTTTTCCAAGTTCCATATGAGCAAGTGGGGCTGAACCAACTTGTGGGAAATCAAAAGCTGCTTTTAAAAGATACTTAATTGCTTTTTCATAGTCTCCCATTTCCCTTAAGGCAATTCCACCCATCAAATAGGAGTGCGCAACAAGAATTTCATCAGGGTGACCAAGAAGGGAATTTAAATATGTAAGAGCCTGGGCTTTATTTCCCAGATGAAGAAGACAAACGCCTATTTTATATTTTGCATAGTCAACAAGGGGGGAAGTACCGAAAGATTCAATAAATTTTTGATAAAGGTTTAAAGCACCTGTGAAATCATTATTTATAAACATTGCTTCTCCTGAAACATACGCAGCATATTCTGCAAGTGGAGTAAAAGGATATAAAATCTGAATTTTCTTAAATTCTTTAAGAGCATCTACTGGTTTTCCCAATCTTGAAAGCGTCATTCCCTTATAAAAAATTCCCACTCCACTTATTGCATTCTTTAATTTTTCATAAGAACTTTCATAAATTTCCTGAGTAAAATAATAAATACCCTGCCCTTCATTAACTCTTATATCTGACACATAAGAAGGAAACTCTTTTATCTTTTCAATCAGATAAAATTTTGCTTTGTCATAATGGCCTAAAGCAAGGTGAATAATTCCAAGTGCATATAAAACCTCTGGATAAATATAGGTTTTAAAGGATTCTTCCTCCAATTTTTCAAATATACTGAGGGATTTCTGATAATCTCCAAGATTGAAATAGCATTCACCAATCCTGTAAAAAATTTCTCTTCTCATCTCTTTTCCTAAATTTGTTTTCAGAGCCTTTTCATACATCTGGATAGCATCCTGGTATAAACCTTCATGAAAAAGTGTCTCTGCATCTTCAATAAGCTTAATTTCCTGAGGAGAAAATAAAACACCTATAAAAATTAGTTTTAAGATTGTATTAATCATTTTTGTTCAATTTCTTCTTTTTCTTCTGAAACCTTACCCTTCTCTCTATAAAAAATTTCACCTTTTGGACCCAGGGTTTTTACCTCCGCAAGAAATCCTGAATCAGTTAAAACGCTTCCGTCCTTTTGAACAACTCTAAATTCATAATAATAGGATCCGTCACTTACAAGAATTCCAAGGTCATCTCTTCCATCCCATAAAAGTTCCTTAGCAGGTTCTCCAAAGTCTTTATAAATTCTCTTTATTTCTCCCTTAGAATCTTTAATAACAAATTGCCATTTTTCAATTTCATGCTTTGCTTGCGTAAAAAGGTCTATCCTTAAAATATTGTTCTCTCTTGACCTCGGCGAAAACACCCTGACATTAGGAGAAACCTCAACTCTAAAGCCAGCAAATTGAAACCATAAGGTTATAAAACCTGTCAAGGGAAATAAACCATTACTCTCATACTGATAAGCACCACCAAAATCAATTCCTATTTTCTTACCGGGTAATTTAAGGAAAACACCTGAACCTGCTGTAAAATTATACTTCGAAATTCCTATTCTTAAAGAAAATAAGTCAATCGGGTAATATTCTATCCCAAAAGAATAAAAGTTCTCATTCCAGCCAGTAATAGAGAAAAAGTCTAAAAGTAAATTCAATTTCCCTTCAAATAGATTTGATGATAACCCGGTTCTTATAGTTAAGGGGATTTCTTCAGATTCCTCAATAAGTTTGTAAGGAACATTCACTGCATTAACAAGAGATAGACCTATTTTATAAATATTTTCAGGGAAAATTATAAATCCAAAATCAAAGGAATGACCTATTGAAGCATACCTTGAAATAGTTTTATAAAGTAATTTATACGACAATCCCATGTCAAGATATTTTGAAAATTCCCTTGCATAGGAAAAATAAAGTGCAGATTCAAAATGGTTAAAATTTCCTCCAAATCTTCCATCTGGATCTACAATTTGTATTTTACCTGAATTGATAAATAATATAGCAAAACCAAAACTTCCAATTTTCAAAGTTGGTCTAACATAGGATAACCAGCCATACTGTCCACCTAGGGGTAAGGGACTATTTGAAAACTGTATTTCTTGTGGATTTGATTCAGCAATACCAGCAGGATTGTAATAAATTGAAGCAGGATCACCGGTAAGAGCAGTATATGATGAACCAAGTGAAAAAATTCTTGCTGTTGGAGCATGGAGCATAAAGGAACCCGGGACTCCCCAGGTTCCGAAGATAATCAAATTTAAAAAATTTATAATCACCATATCACAGAAATTGTTTTTCTTTTTTTATAAACAGTCCTTGCACCTTTTACTGCATTAAGAATTAAAACATAAGCACCACTTGCAACCCTTTTACCTGACTCATTTTTTCCATCCCAGGTTATAACATGTTTGCCAGATGTAAGAGTCAAAAGTTTAAATTTTCTCACCGGGTGACCAAATAAATCATAAATAAAAACTTCAACATCTGATGGTTCCGGAAGGTAAAACTCTATTTTAAGCTGTTCATATTTTACCCCACCATACTCAACATTACCAAAAGGGTTAGGATAAACTATAAAAGTATCACTCATTGATACAAAACTATTTACATATATGGGTTCCGAATAAAAGGGTGCTGTCCCAATTTCATCTGTCACTTTTATCTTTATTACCTCATTTGAAGCCTGGGTGCAATATCTAAGATAAATATCAGCAATACCCTGATTTAACTGAATTTGTGAATCAGAAAGAAAACCTGAGGCCCGCTGGTTCAAATTTGAGGAAAAAACAGGAGTTAAAAATATCTTTTGATTTGAGTTTGTTTGATTACCTGAAGCATCATAATATCTAACAATAAATCTAAAAAGTTGAGTACAGGAAAGAATTGTATCAGGATCAACCGTTATATTATAAAAGCTTCCTCTTATATCAAGTAATTCTTCCCCACTTTGTATGCTATTTCCACTATCATTCAAATAGCAAGAATAAATGCCAGAAGTAGAAATATTTATAGTAAAGGTATCTCTCCCATCATTTAAATTAACAATATTGGGAGTAACTGAGCTACCCTGTGGAAGTGGTGTTTCAAACTCTAAGGTAACCTGAAGATTACTGCCAACAACCCTGTTGTAATAATAATCACAGGCAAGTGCTTCAAGCCAGAAATTTGAGCCAGAAGGGTGGGGTTTAAGCTTCTGGATTTTCCCTGAATTAAAATTTCCTGGATCAAATTGTTCACCTATCCTTATACCTGATGAATCCCAATTTTCCAGTATCAGAAGCTTTGAATAATTACCAGCCTGAACATGAAAATAAGGAGAATTTGTGTTAAATCTAACTGTATCTCCTCTAAAATTGGGATTGCTTGGAACCCCCCTTAATATTCTTCTATCAGAGGGGGTAAACTGGTAAGGCATTGTTGCTCTCCTGAAAACTGCGGAAAAAGTTTTTGAAGTTTCACCCGGTAAAAAAGAAATTGTATTTGAAATAGTTGCATGAGGGTCATCTGTATAAAGGTTTACCTTTAAAGTATCTGAATACGAACTTTCATTGTAATATATATCTGTAAGTTTTATAGTGAAATTTACATTCTGACCAACTGGAAAAATTGGTAAATTAATTGAACCTCTCCCCTTATTTAAACTGTCTCCCGGGAGATGACTTTGGGTATTGAATAATAATAAAATTCTGCTTGGGGGTTTTGGATTAGCCAGAAAAGAATTACTATAAGCATTACCCGGTATACCTGCTACATAGATTGAATCTCTACCTGCTTTAAAAATTCTATGTTGACCTTGATAGACTCCTCCTATTATATTTCCGGTATTTGGCGAAATTAAATTGTTACTATTTGCAATAAAAAATGAAATAGGACCGTCCTGATCAGCTGTTACTGAAATAGTCACAATATCACCAACTGTAAAATTAGAAGGAGTAATTACAAAATTTGTTATTGTAGCATTAAGAAAAAAACTCAGAAAAAAAATAAAAAAAAATATTTTTTTCATCTTTCTAGATATTTATATGTTCTGAAAGCCATAAGAGTCTGCGTTTCTTCTATTCCCTGAATTTTTTGAATTTCTTCTGCAAGTATATCACCGAGTCTTTCATAGTTATCAGTCTCAACAATTGCAAGAATATCAAAAGGACCTGTAACCATAAAAATCTCCCTTACTTCATTTATATTATAAAGCTTTTGAGCAACAGAAGGAACTTTTCCAGGTTGAACTTTTATTAAAACAAAAGCATAATGCTTATTTGGCATTTAAAAGCTCCTCCCTTTTTTGTTGGATTTGAACCATTTTTATTTCTTCAGGTTTAAAATTCCCCACATCAGTAATTATGAATTTTATCAAATTAGGAGGAGTTAAATCAAAAGAATAATAAAGAATTTTATAATCTTTTGGGACCCATTTTGTTTTTCCCCACCCCCTAACTTCTTCTCCACTTCTTGTCTCAATTGGAATATTTTGCATACCTTTTAATTTAAAATCTATGGTAGATACTGGAGCTGCAACATAAAATGGAACACCATATTCTTTCGCTGAAATAGCAAGTGAAAGAGTTCCTATTTTATTTGCAACATACCCATCTTCTGTTATTCTATCAGCACCAACTATAACCGCATCAATTTCTCCTTTTAACATCAGAAAAGATGCCATACTGTCAATTATAATTGTAAAAGGAATTTTAGATTTATGTAGTTCATAAGAAGTTAATCTTGCTCCTTGGAAATAAGGTCTTGTTTCAGTTACATAAACATGTTCAATATTTTTCCGCGATTTATAAATAACACCTAAAGCAGTTCCAATACCTCCTGTAGCAAGTTTTCCTGTGTTGCAATGCGTTAAAACTCTCTTGTATTTATTACCCTTAAATATCTTGTATCCGTTTTCACCTATTTTCTCACATCTTTCCTTTTCTTTCTCAAAAATTCTTTCAACTTCTCTCAAAAGTTCCTTATATTCTGCCCCTTTTTTAATTAATTCTTCCAAATAAGAAAGTATAAAATTCAAATTATAAGCTGTTTTTCTTAAAGAAAGAAGTTCATCTTTCATTTTATAAAAATTATCAATTTTAAAATTCCTCTTGAGTCCAAGTAAAATTCCATAAGCACCTGCAATACCAATTAAAGGAGCACCTCTTAAAATCATTTCTTTAATTGCTTTTTTAACATCAGAATAACTTCTTGCTTCAAAATAAGTCTCCTTTTGAGGAAGCTTTCTTTGGTCAAGGATTAAAAGAGAATTATTTTTAAAAATTAAAGGATCTGGAATATTTTTCATTTTTTGATTTTAAGAAAAATTTTTCCATAAAATCTATCTATGATTTTATTATTTTTCATCGCTCAAATTACATCAGAAACACAAAAAATAATATACTATGAAGTTCCTTCAAAATTTATACCTTATATTTCAAGTTCAAAGGCTTATATGGTTCCTGAAAACTATAAAATAAGAAAGGGTGATATCCTCAATATAATTTTTTTGGGGACCTATAATCAAGTTTATATTCAGCAGGTTACTAATACAGGTGAAATCTGGATAATTACAACACCAACATCATTGAAATTTTCATCTTCACCCCTTACAGAACCCCTTACAGAAGTAAGCGGCCCCAACCTCGGTTTCTTTAAAGTTGCAGGTAAAACTTTAAAGGAAATTGAAGAGGAAATAAATAAAAAAATACAAGAAAAATTTGAAGGAACCATGGTAAAAGTTTTTCTTGCTGAAATTGCACCAATTGAAGTTCATTTGGTAGGAGAAAAAGGTAAAAGAGGAGTCTACCATGTTGAAGGTTTAAAAAGAGTTTCAGAACTTTTAAAAGACGCTGGCATCAATGAGGAAATTAAAGTTATTTTTTTAAAAAGAGAAAACAAAATTGATACTCTTCAAATAGAAAAATACTTTAAATCAGGCGATATCTCGCAGAACCCTTATCTTGAAAACGGAGACATAGTAATAATACCATGGGATTCAAAATAATATTTGAAACTTTTTTAAAATGGAGAAAAGTTTTTTACATATTCTTTATACTTTCCACAGTAACTGTTTTAATTGTCTCCTTTTTTATACCAAGAAAATATATTATAAGTACTACTTTAATGCCCTACCAGATCGAAGCAAGGGGTCAAACTCTTCCTTCTGAATATTTAAGATTACTTGAAAACATACCTATAAGTTTTGGTTCTTATATAACTCCTTCTGACATTCTTGCTTCACTTGCCCAAAAGGGAGAAGTTATAGTTCCAATGATTATAAAACTTAACCTCATTGATACTTTTAAGGCAAAATATATAGAAGAGGCAGTTAAAAAGTTTAATGATCATTACGAAGTCAGAGTGGCTGAAGATGGAATGGTAAATATTACTTTTGTTTATAAACATCCTGAAACAGGAGTTAAAGTTTTAAATGAAATATTAAATAATCTTGAAAATTTTGTAAAAAAAATTCACAACCAGTTTTATGAAAAAAGAGAAAGTCTGATGAGGGAAAAGTTTATTGCTATTGAAAATGAATTAAAAGCAGTTGAAGACACATTCAAAACAACGAAATTAAAATACGGTGTACATAGTATAGAAGAGGAGTTTAAAAGCGTATTTCCCAGATACACAGAACTAAAAAAAGAAGAAATTGAAGCTGAAATTGAATATAAAACAATATTATCGGTAATAAAGGACACAAATGATATTGAAGTTAAAAGAGCTAAGAAGAAATATTTTGAACTTAAAAAAGAAATAGAAAAAATAGAGAAAGGGGAAAATAAAAAGGGGTTCGGAGCAGGATTCGGACTTTCACTTAAGTCAGTTCCAGAAGTAAGTGTTAAATTAATGAGGCTCTGGAGAAAAATTGAAGCCCTTTCTGAAGTATATCAGACTCTTTTGAATGAACTTGAAAAAACAAAAATTGAAGCCTCAAAGGATATCCCCTTTTTCAGCATAGTTTCAAAGCCAGGGTATTCAAAGTATAACAGAAAACCAAAAAGAATTATAGTTTTACTTGGAGGGTTATCTTTGTCTTTATTTTTTGGTATCCTACTTATATATTTCCTTGAATTTTCTGATAGAATAAGAAATGATGAAAGATTAAAATTCATAGGGGAATTTTTTGATACAATAGCTTCAGACCTCAAAATTAAAAAATAGATTTAAAAACGGAATTCAAATTCTAAACCACTCTGTAAACTACCTTTTTCATCTTTTTCTGTATAAATTGAAAGAGTAGGTAAAATAAAATATTTTATAAGATAAAGATTCCTCGAAGGATTATAAAGTGCTTGTGAATATTTAAGATACACCTTTTCACTAACATATGTTCCAACAGTAAATACAGGATCACCCTTTAAAAGACCTGTTATTAAGAGTTCTTTAATTTTTAACCTTTTCCTGATTTCCGTAGAAACTGTACCCTCAATAAGGTTTGAGCCAATTAATTCTGAACCAAAGGTAAGCATCTTAAATAACTCTGTTTCAGTATAAACTGGAGGATCAGACCTTAAAGAAAATTGAGGTGCAGATAATTTCCCTTTTGTTATTACTATAATTTTTACTTTCTCCCTATTCACAGGATTAAAATAATAGGTTTCAGCCTCAATAAAAAGCTCTGGATCAAACTTGTCCTCACCTTTCAATTCCACATAAGAATTTCCCCTTATATCAAAAATTCTTCCCAAATAGAAAATATTTCCCCTTTTGACATCAAACCTTCCTTTAAAAACTTTCCTCGTAAAATCAGGAGATAAAATAGAAAGATTACCTCTCAATTCAGCATTTAAATATTCACTTGTTATAAAAATGTTTTCTCCCTTTAGGTTTAAATTTATACTTGTTTTAGAAAATCTATTTAAAGCCTCTTCCTCAAAATATGGATAAATAAAAGCTTTATTTATCAAAAGCTCACCCTCTATATAAAGACCTCTCTGATCCTCTTTATAAACTATTTCACCATTTACATCAGCCTCTATATTTGGTATGGGATAAATATCAACTTCTCTTAAACTAACCTTACCACTAACACTAAAACCGTTTCCATCAAGACCAAGTTTTCCTATACCACTTCCTCTTAATCTTCCATTTCCACTTAATCCTGTAAAATCATAAAGAAAAGTATCATTTCTGAAAACAAGGTAAATATGAGTATTGTTAAAATTCAATGCAACTGGATAAAATACACCAGAAACATTTTCACAATTTACCTCAGCAATATAATCAAATTTCTTATTTTTTATATTTCCTTTAAAATTAAAATCATAATCACCCTTTTCAAGATTAAATAAGTCTTTTACAAAAATATTAAAGTCATTAATATTAAAGTCATTTCCATATATTTCAAAATTGTAATTTTCTTTATGATAATCCAAATTCAACTTACCGGCTTTTCTATTACTTATGAAATACCCATTGCCTTTGATTGAATCTCTACTACTTATAAAAGAAAAATTAAAGGTATCTATGTTTAGAAATTTATAAAATAAATTCTTAACGTTTATTTTACCATCTACTAGAACCGGAAAATTGCCTTCTATTTTAAATCTAACCTCAGAATTTAATTCTCCTTTCAAATCCAGAAAAGGAATATAGGATAAATCACCTTCCTTAAGATTAAAATAAAAAAATTCATTTTCCTTTTTTATTTTTGAAAACCCATTTAAAAATTTTAACGAATCAAATGAAATATCAATAGAAGGACTCAAAATTAAAAATCCATGATTTAATTTAATCTTTTCTCTTTTGTCCTTTTTAATAAAAACTCCCTCTTCTTCAATACTACCTAAAAAAGGAAAAATTCCCTTTAAAATAAAATTTATACTGTCAAAATCAGAAAAAAATAGTCCTAATAAATCTAAAGACATTTTAACACCTTTAAAATTCAATTCTTTGGAATAAAAATTAACATTGTTAATTCCCTCATTTCTTGAACAAGTAAAATTAAGAGTATCTATTAGAAAATCTTTAATCAAAATATCTTTAACAATTCCCTGCGCTATCATATCAAAATCTTTTTCTTTTATCCTGATTGAACCTATTGCACTTAAATCAAACTTATTTATAAAATTTAAAGAATTTAATTTTTTTAAGATTTCTTGTGACATTTTCTCAATTTTAAAAGTTATACCTTCTTCTTCTTTCTTACCGAAACTTTCTAAAAAATCTGACCTTATATCAAAAGAATCTGGGTCAAAGTAAAAATTTTTAGATATACTTCCTCTGTAAAAAATTTTATTAAATTTAAAATCCTTGTAAATAAAATCAGTTAATAAAATATCTCCAGAAAAAGTTTCTCTTTTAATATCAATAAAAAAATTACTTTTAATGCTCGATTTTATATTATCAAAAACAAAAGAACCCTGTAAGAAACCCTTAAGAGTATTATCTTTAAACTTAAAGTTTGTGGTTATATTAAAAATATCAGAAATAACATCCATTCTCTTAATTTCTATAACATTTTCATTAAAACTTCCCTCTATATAAGCATTTTTTATAAAATAATTTTTTATCTTAGAATCATTGAGTACTATTAAAAAATTTCTTTCCTTTAGATCTGCTTTTAAATTGAATTCAAAAAGTTCGCTTTTAAAGTTTTTTGTAAAAATTCTAACATATTTTCCTTTTCCTAAAATGCTTAGTTCGCATATAAGATTATAAATAGAAGGAGAAGTAAAAAAAGTTTTAATCTGGTATTCCTCTCCTTGTATATTTAATGAAAATTTAAAATTTTCTAAGAAATATTCACGGTTTCTATAAGTTAATTTAATTTTTCTAATTAAAGCATTATCAATAAATAGAATTAAAGTTCCTATACTTTCCTTCTCCTCTTTTTTCTCTAATTTTAACTTTTTATTTACAAAACTTATTAGGGAATCAAGGTTAAGTTCTACATACTCAACATCAAGTGATCCTGCATTTTTAAAAAAAACAAGAGCAAAAAGATTAAAATCCAGATTAAATCCTTTTATTTGAAACCACCTTGTTTTTAAATTTTTAAAATAAAAACCGGAAAGATCTATATGTGATCCCTCTATTTCAACATTTTCAATTAAAAATTCCTCCAATCTCTTTTCTATATCTTTTTTAGTTTTCCATATTGCAAAGTTATAAGAAATACAGATTAAAATACAAATAAAGATTAAAACCAAGAAAAATATCAAAAGCCTTTTGACTTTCATTTCAATTTTATATTATAAATAAAAATGAGAAATTTTGAAAAAGCTTTAACCTTTGATGATGTTTTAATATTACCAGGTAAAAGTAATGTTTTGCCTCATGAGGTTGATCTAAAAACAAAATTTTCAAGA
>JBDRZP010000020.1 GCA_039804025.1 candidate division WOR-3 bacterium | reverse complement strand
CTGCTCTGGGTCAAAATTAAGCTTATATTTTAAAATTCCCTTCTCTAATAGTCTTCTTCCAACTCCGAAATCTACACTTATGGAATTATCCCTGATATTTGTTTTATTAATCGCATCCTTAATCCTTTCTTCTTTTTTTCGCCCTTCACCTATTGAAAGGTCAACAACTACAAGGGTAATGGGTTTTCCCTCTCTAACCTGTATATTTGAAGGTTTAGAATCAGCATATAGAACACACTCATACAAATCAATCAGGGTATCCCTTGCCTCATAATCGTTTGCCCTATAATCAAGGGTAGCATCCACAAAGGAGCAAACTTCACCAAAATTCTTTATATTAAAATTACTATAATTTAATAGCCAATCATATGCTTTATCTAAATGCTCTTTTTTGTATGGCAAATGCCCTTTATCATTTTCAACAGGGAAGATAATCATCTCTCCCTTTTCTCCTTCATATCTTGCGCATCTTCCAGCCCTCTGAACAAGTGAATCTGCTGGCGCTAATTCTGTAAGCAAAAGCTCTGCTGAAAAATCTATGCCTGCTTCAAGCACCTGAGTTGAGACTACTATGCCAGTTCCTTCAGGTCTTACCACTCTTTCCTCTTCTTTATGGGGCACAAGAGAAAGTGCCTTTCTTTCATGTTTTTCTCGATCTTTTCTTGTAAACTGCGAATGAAGCAAGACTATCTCATTCTCCTTTAAATCAAGCCTCTTTTTAATTTCTTCATAAACCCTTTGAGCCCTCTTTACCTGATTTAAAATTATCAGTGTCTTTTTGGATCTTATCTTTTGTAAGAGTTTATCTGAAATATTCACCTCATTGCCTCTGACAAGAGGCTCTTCGCATAGGGTTATCTTTAGAGTTGAGTTTAAATCTATCTTCCCGATAATCTTCCTGCCTTCATCTATGTCAATATTTTCAAAAAGGCTATCCTCTAAGCTTTTAGGCATGGTAGCAGTCATAACTATGAAGGGAATATTACTTTTATGGAGTATCTCCATCAGGGCTCGCATTATGGCAAAGGTAAACTCATCTCTATACATATGAGCTTCATCAAAGACTACCAAAGATGAGGCAATGGCACCAGCAGGCACATCAATGTGTCTGCCTACCTGATGGCTTGACCTTGCAAAACCATAAAGAAACTGGTCAAGGGTTGTTACAACTATGTCTGCTATGAAAAAAGGTGAGTTGGGGAGGTCTCCATGCTGAACTTCAATAGTGATGTGGGGCGAAATTTTCTCTGTATACTTTTTGATCCTCTGAGCAATACTATTTACAAGCACCCTCATGGGTAGGACATAAATCAACCTTGGAGCAATGAAAAAGTTTTTATCAATAAATTGAGATAAAAATGGAGCAAGAACAGCTTCTGTTTTACCTGAACCAGTGGAAGCCCTGATTAAGAGTGGAAATTCATTTTTAATGATTTTCTCCCATAATTCTTTTTGAAAATAACGGCATTTAAAATTAAAAAAATTAATATAAAAATTATTTACTTCTTCCATTAGTATCTTTATTCTATATTTTTATTATAAGTAATTAATAACTAATGAGTCAATATTTTATAAGTGATTTAAAAATTTATGTTTTCAAAACCTTTATAATAAAATTATGAAGTTTTTATATCAGAGACTAATGATAAAAACAAGTATATTCTACTTTCTTGCAGGAACATTGATTGGTTTTTTTATGTTCCTTGGTTACAATTTTGAAAATTTTTCTTTCTTTTTTAAATTCAGAGAAGTCCACGCACATCTACTTTTTCTTGGATTTGTTATCCAGATGATAATGGGGGTTGGCTTATGGATGTTTCCAAGAAAAACACCACAGGAACCAGAAGAGAGAGTCAAATTATACAGAAAGGAAGAAAAACAGGGGCTTTCTCTCTACTTTCTTTTCAATTCTGGAACAGTATTGAGAAGTATTTTTGAAGGATTCATCCAAAATAAAAATTTTTATTACCTTGCTCTTTCAGGTGTAATACTTCAGGTTTTATCCATATTTTACTTTTTTCTTTTAATTTTTCCAAGAATAAGAGAACCCGGTAAATAATTTATCTTATAATTAGAAATCCTAAAAATGAGGTATAAATATGACAAATTTAAATGAGCTTGATACAAAAATCATATATATATTTGAAAAGATAACGAACCTATCAAAGGTTTTATTCTGGGATATATCAAAGGAAACAGGTATATCACCTCTTGGAATTCAGGTAATATTATTTCTTGCTGAAAATCCAGCAGAAAGAGCCTTACCATCTTTTATATCCGAGGAACTGGGGATAACAAGAGCTACACTTTCTGAAGCTCTAAAAACATTGGTTAAAAAGGGATTGATAAAAGAGGAGAAAAGTAAAAAGGATAAGAGATACAAATTTTTAAAACTTACAGAAAGGGGTGAAAAAGTTTTAAATAAAATTCTCTCAGGTTACAGAGGCGAAATATCAAAGGGATTAAAAGCATTAAAATTAAGGGATAAAAGAGAACTCTATACTCTTTTACTAAAAATAATTTCAGAATTTCAAGATAAAAACGTTATAAGAATTTCAAGGATGTGTATTAACTGTGTAAATTTTGTAAAAAATGCCTTTCCTGACCCTGTTAAAAAACATTTATGTAAACTTACAGGCAAAAAACTTTCTGACTATGATATAAAAGTTAAGTGTGATTACAGTAAACCTATTTTTTAGTCTTTTCAAAAAGTTTTTTATACTCACCGTAGCCTTCTTTTTCTAAATCTTCAAGGGGAATAAACCTTAAAGATGCTGAATTTATACAATATCTTAATCCAGTTGGTGGAGGACCATCATCAAATAAGTGTCCAAGATGGGAATCCCCGTGTTTGGACCTTACTTCAACCCTGACCATATTATGGGATGTATCAATTTTATAAACTAAATTATCCTCCTCAAGAGGTTTTGTAAAGGAAGGCCATCCACATCCAGAATCAAATTGATCAAGAGTTGAAAACAAAACTTCGCCTGAAACAACATCAACATAAATACCGGGTCTATCATTTTTATAATATTCATTTTCAAAGGGTTTTTCAGTATAGTTTTCCTGTGTTACCTTATACTGAAGTTCTGTTAATTTTTTCTTTAATTCTTCCTTTGAAGGTTTTTTGTATCTCGGGTCTTTTTTGTATTTCAAGTTTTTCAATTTTTCTCTCCAAACATTCCATATAAATTTCTCTCTACCTGAAAAGTATTTGTAAAAACAGTATCTAATCGGTTCTTTCTTATAAAAATCCTGATGATAATCCTCTGCCTTATAAAATTTTTCAAATTTTTTTATTTCAGTAACAATTGGATCTTTAAAAATACCGGATTTTTCAAGTAATTCCTTTGATTTTTCAGCAAGGAATTTCTGTTCCTCATCATGATAAAAAATTGCTGTTTTATACTGCTCTCCTTTATCTGCAAACTGCCCTTCAGGGTCAGTGGGGTCTATATGAGACCAAAAAACTTCTAATAAATCCTGATATGAAATTTTCTCTGGATCATAGATAACCTGAACCGCTTCATAATGACCTGTTTTACCAGATGAAACCTCCTCATAGGTGGGATTTTCCTTTTGACCACCTGTATAACCTGAAATAACATCAATAACACCTTCAATTTTATGGAAGGCTTCTTCCATACACCAGAAACATCCACCTGCAAAGGTGGCTAATTTAAATTTTTTTTCCACAGGATCTCCTCCTTTTAGAAAATTTCCTTTTATTTCTTTATCTTTAAAAAAAATTAACAAAAGCAAAAAATAAAAAAATTCCATTTTTATATTTAATATAATATTCTTTCGAAGAATTTTTTTCAACTTTGAAACTTATAAAAATTTGTATTTTTAAGGTTAAAAGTTTATAATTAATTTTATAGTAATTCTACGGGGCGTAGCGCAGTCCGGATAGCGCGCCTGGCTTGGGACCAGGAGGTCCGCGGTTCAAATCCGCGCGCCCCGATTATATGAATTCCCTAATTCCTCCAAATAACCGAGATTTATTAAAATTTCCAAAATAAATTCTTCTTGAAATTTTATAAAATTAATTTTATAATATATTAAGTAAATTTAACTTTTTTAAGTAAACTTAAAAGGAGGGGAAATGAAAACCTTACAAAAAAAATATTTACCAATAATAGAAAAATTTAAAAATAGGGCTTCCCTTGATAAAATTGAAAGGAAGCTTTATTCCCATGATATTGCTTCTATACCATCACTTATTAAAAAAATATTCAAAAATCCAATTGCTGACCTTGTGGTTCAACCTGAAAATGAAGAAGAAATAGTCTTCCTTGTAAAATGGGCTAAGGAAAATAATATTCCAGTTGTTCCAAGAGGAAAAGCAACCTCAGGGTATGGAGGAGTAATTCCAATCAAAAGAGGAATTGTAATTGATTTTTACAGAATGAAAAAAATTATTAATATAGACCCAGAAAAGGAACTTGTAACCTGCCAGCCAGGAATTACCTGGGAACAGCTTGATAAAGAACTTTTAAAACATGGATTAACCTTAAGACTTTATCCAACAAGTTACCCTTCTTCAACAGTTGGTGGATGGTTTGCTCAAGGAGGTGCTGGAATTGGTAGTTATGAATACGGATATTTTGGAGAAAATGTTAAAGCCATTAAAGCAATATTACCAGACGGAACCGTCAAAAAAATTGAAGAGGATGAACTTGATTTATTCTATGAAGCAGAAGGAATAACTGGAATAATAACTGAGATTACTTTAAAAGTAAAACCTTACGAAAAAATTGAAGTAAATACCTTTGCAACACCTGATATAGAAAAACTTAAAAGCTTTATTGAAGAAATTATAAAAATGGATTTAAAAATCTGGTCATTAAGTTTTATAAATCCAAGGATGGCTGAACTTAAAAATAAAGCACCTTTAAATGAAAATAAAAAGGAAGAAAAAATTCTCTTACCTGCTGCATATATTCTTACAATAGCCTACAGAAAAAAGGACAAAGAAGAAGTTCTAAATAATCTTAAAAGTTTAGCAAACAAGTATGAAATAAAAATTTTAAGTGAAGAAATAGCAAGGCATGAATGGGAAAATAGATTTAAAATAATGGTTATCAAAAGGCTGGGACCATCCCTTGTGCCCTCTGAATTTATAATACCTCTTGAAAATTTAGATAAATGTCTAAAAGAAATAGAAAATAAAATTAATAAACCAGTTGTAAAAGAAGCTGTAATTATTAAAACTGGAAAATACGGAAAACCTGAAGTGGTTGTGCTTGGCTTTATTCCAAGTGATGAAAGAAAATTCAGTTATAACTTTGTTTTCGGACTTGTTTTAACAATTTTAAAAATTGCAGAAAAATATGGAGGGAGACCCTATTCAACAGGACTTTATTTCTCAAAAAAGGCTAAAAAAATTTTAGGTGAAGATAAAGTTAAGAAACTCAGAAAATTTAAAATTGAAAAAGATCCTAAAAATCTCTTCAATCCAGGAAAAGTAATAACTGATGGATTTATGAGCAAAATTTTAACACTTTCCGAAATATTTGAACCCTTTATAAGACCTTTTGGAAATTATGTAACTTTAAGAATTGGGGAAAAACCTGACAGAGACATAAGGGGAATACCAGCTGATATTGCTTTTTTCTCATATGTGTGTTCTCAATGCGGATACTGTGTTGAAGACTGCACACAATTTTATGGAAGAGGATGGGAAAGCCAGAGTCCAAGGGGAAAATGGTTCTTTTTAAGAGAATTTATGGAAGGCAGAGAAAATTTTAACCAAAAAATGGTTGACTCCTTTCTTGCCTGCACTACCTGTGAGAGATGTAATTTAAGATGTTCAGCTAATCTTCCAATTGAAGAATCCTGGATGGAATTAAGGGGAAAACTTGTAGATGAAGAAAAGAAAATGACTTTTCCTCCCTTTGAAATGATGGCTCAAGCTCTATCAAAAGAAGGAAATATATGGGCTGGTTATAGAAAAAATAGAGCAGAATGGTTCCCTCAAGATCTCAAAGAAAAGTATTACAAAAAGGAAAAAGCACCTTATGTTTATTTTGCAGGTTGCACTGCAAGTTATGTGGAACAGGACATAGGAATAGGAACTGTAAGGCTTCTTGATTCAGCTGGAATTGACTTTACATATTTGGGAGACGAAGAGAATTGCTGTGCAACACCAATGCTTGTAGCTGGTAAATGGGATCTTTTTAAAGAAACAATGAAAAAAAATATTAAAGCTGTAAAAGATAGAGAGGCAAAATTTGTCATAACCTCTTGCCCCGCCTGTGATATGATGTGGAGAAAAGTTTATCCAGAATGGGCTAAAAAACTCGGAATTGAATACGACATCAAAGTAAAACATTATAGTGAAGTAATAACTGAAAAAATTAAAAAAGGGGAGTTTAAATTTGAAAACTCTAAAGATAAAAAAATTAAAGTGACTTTCCATGATTCCTGTCATATAGGAAGAGCATCAGGAATTTATGAAGAACCAAGAGAGTTAATAAAGGCAAATCCAAATGTGGAATTTGTTGAGATGAAACATAATAGGGAAAACTCCCTTTGCTGCGGTTCAGTTCTCACTCTTATAAAAGAACCAGATGTTGCAGCAGAAACTGGTGAAATAAGATTAAAAGAAGCAATTGAAGTAGGTGCACAAAAAGTTCTTGCCCTTTGTCCTTGCTGTGAATTTCAGTTAAGAGTAACTAAAGAGAAAAAAAATTTACCTCTTGAAATTGTTGACCTTGCAAGATTTACAGCTGAAAGTCTTGGTTATGAATTACCTGATCCCAATCCAGAAGTTAAAAGAGGATGGGCAGTTTTTGAAAAGATGATAAAACTAATGACACCAGAGGGTTTTGCTACTTTAATGGAAGAAATGTTTCCTGATATCATAAATGCTATGCCCTTAGGAATGGGAAAGATAATGAAATTTATGGGAAAAATTCCACTTTCTCTTTATGCTATGAAACCTATGTTTCCTATTCTCTTTCCTATTCTTATGCCAGTTATTATGCCTAAGGTTATGCCAAGAATGCTTGAACTTGTTAAAGAAAAAATAGATATGCCAGATTACATGGAAGAACAGATGCCCGAGCTTATGCCTAAAATTGTAGATAATTTAATGCCCCATATGCTAAAAGATGTTATACCACTTGTTTCTGATCCACTTATTGAATATTTAAAGAATTAAAAATTATTTGAATTTTTTAATATTGATATTTTAAAATTTTTAATTATAATAATTAAGGAGGGGAATATAATGAAAAAAAATGATTTACCTAAATCCCTAATAAGATATCTGAGGTGTATATATGTTCTGAGTCAGAAAAGAAAGGTTGTGAGGGTTAAGGAAATAGCTTTAAGAATTAATGTTACCACCTCTGCTGCTACCCAGGCTATAAAGGAATTAGCTAAAAGAGGACTTATTTTACACGAACACTATGGATTTGTAGAATTAACAGAAAAGGGAGAGAAAATCGCTCGGGATTTTTATGAAAAGGCTCAATTCTTTATAAATTTCTTTACTCAATTTCTAAATATACCCGAAGAAATTGCAGAAGAAGATGCGTGTAAAATGATAAATATCTTTAACAGTATAACTATCGAAAAATTTAAAAACTTTATTGAAAGAATAAAAAAACAGAAGGTTCTTTTGAAATAGTAGAAATTTAAATTTTTATTTTATACTTAAACAAATGAAGCAAAAGAGGAGAATTAAACTTATTGGAATAGCAGGAAGTTTAAGAGAGAAATCTTTCAACAGAAGAATATTAAGGGAAATTAAAAAAAACTGTCCCAGTGATGTAAAATTTGAAATTATTGAAATAGGAAATATACCTCTTTTTAATCAAGATATTGAAGAAAGTGGAACACCCGAAAGTGTTATCAAATTAAAGAAAAAAATAAAAAATTGTGATGGGATGATATTCATAACACCAGAATATAATCATTCAGTTTCTGGTGTTTTAAAAAATGTTATAGACTGGATTTCAAGAGGAGAAAATCCACTTAAAGGTAAACTATGTGCAATAGGCGGAGTAACAACTGGAAATTTTGGAACAGCAAGAGCACAGAAACATCTTATTGATATCCTTTTTTCTCTTAAAGCTTTTATATACCCTGAAACCCTCATGATATCTAATGCTGATGAAAAATTTGACAAAAATCTTAAATTAAAAGATAGAAAAACACAAGAAAAAATAAAAAAATTTTTTAATAATTTTTTAGATTTTCTCAGAAAATTTTCTTATCATTATGAAATATGAAAAAAATAAAATTACAGGACCTTTATACACCTTATACTGAAATAAAGGAAGAACTTTTTCCACTCCTTGAAAAGATTTTTTCTGAAATGAATTTATACCTGGGGCCATACCAAGAGGAGTTTGAAAAAAAATTTGCTGAGTATTGTGGAACAAAGTATTTTGTTTCCTTATCTTCTGGAACAGATGCATTACATCTTGCCTTAAGGGGAGCAGGGGTAGAAAAGGATGATGAAGTAATTTTACCTTCCTTTACCTTTTTTGCAACTCTTGAAGCTGTCTGGATGGTTGGAGCAAAACCTATCTTTGCTGAAATAAAAGAAGATGATTTTACAATTGATCCTGAAGATGTAAGGAAAAAAATAACTAAAAAAACAAAAGCAATAATTTTAGTACATATCTTTGGAACTCCCTGTGATATGGATGAATTCTGGAAAATCAAAGAAAATTACCCAGATATTATTTTAATTGAAGATGCAGCACAAGCCCATGGAGCTATTTACAGAGATAAAAAAGTCGGTAATTTAGGTGATGTTTCCGCTTTCAGTTTTTACTATACAAAAAATCTCGGTGCTCTTGGAGAAGCTGGGGGGGTTTCAACAAATAACAAAAAAATTTATGAAAAAATAAAACTTTTAAGAAATCACGGGCAGAATAAAAGCTACTTTAGTGAAATTATGGGCTTCAATTTTAGAATGGATGAAATTCAAGCTGCTATATTACTTTTAAAACTCAAACATCTTGATAAATGGAATTCAAGGAGAAGAGAAATAGCAAAAATTTATTACGAAAACCTTAAAAGTTTAAAGGAAATAAAACTTATAAAGGAAAATAAAGAAAAAAATTCAGTTTATCATCTATTCGTCATAAGAACAAAAGAAAGAGATAAATTAAAAGAGTATCTAAAAAAAGAAGGTATTGAAACAGGTATTCATTATCCAGTCCCCTGTCACTTACAACCTGCTGCTAAATTTTATGGTTTTAAAGAAGGTGATTTAAAAATAACTGAAAAAATATCTAAAGAAGTTCTCTCACTACCCTCACATCCACATTTAAAAGATGAGGAAGTGAATTTTATTTGTGAAAAAATTAAAGAATTTTATTTATAATTAATTTTTCTATAAGGTTCAAAGCCTTTCAAAAAAATAAAAAATAAAAAAATGAAAAAATTATTTATAACAATCTCATTATTATTTTTTTCCTGTGTATCAAATCCCCATTCCACATCTGTAAAAATATATATGCAACAAGAAAATTTTACAAAAATGATAGAAGAAGCTGAAAAATGGGCAAAAGAAGAACCAAATAACCCTGAACCTTACCTATGGATTTCAAGAGGCTACACTTATATGAATAAATATAAAGAGGGAGCAAATTACCTTTTTAAATCCCTTGATATGGGATTGAAAAAACCACTTGAGGAAGTTGATAAAACAACCCTTTTTAACGCAGGAATTATATCGGGTCAAGAAAAAGATTATGACTTTGCAATAAAATGCTTCAATAAACTAAAGGAAATTGAACCTCAAAACCCAAAAGTCTATATGAATCTTGCTGCTTTTTATCAAGGGAAAGGGGAAACTCAAAAAGCAAAGGAAATTCTGGAGGAGGGATACAATAAAAACCAAGGAGATCCCCAAATGTCCTATTATCTTGCGAGATTTTATTTAGAGGAGAATATAGCAAAAGCAGAGGAAATAGTAAGAAATAACATAAATAAAGAACTTACCCCTGACTTAAAAGCAAAATACTACGAATTGCTCGGTGAAATTTACACAAATAAAGAAAATTATGAAGAAGCAGAGAAATATTTTAAAGAAGCTTACAAATCCGATTCCTCAAACATCAATTATCTCTTTAATATCGCCCTTTCCAATTTCTTTTTAAAAAAATATGATGAATCAATTAAATATTTTGAAAGATATGCAAAGAAAAATCCTGAAGATGCTTATGCTTATGAGTATATTGGAAGATCATATCATCTATCAAAAAATTATACAAAGGCTATCGAATTCTATAAAAAATCCCTTTCCCTCAGGGAAAGTTCAAATGTATACAGATTAATGGCAGATTGCCTTTCAAGAATTGACAAAAAAAATGAAGCCCTTGAAGCCTTCAAAAAGGCAGAAGCACTGGAAAAGGAGGGAAAATGAAAAAAGATTTTTTATCAATGCTTGATATTAATTCAGAAGAACTTTTAAAGATTCTTGAATTTGCAGAAAAGTTTAAAAAGGGGAAAATAGAAAAAATTCTTAAAAATAAAATTTTTGCTTTAATTTTTGAAAAACCCTCATTAAGAACAAGAGTAAGCTTTGAAACAGGGATAAAAAAACTCGGTGGAGATTCAATTTACCTTTCCCAGCAGGATGTAGGAATGGGTAAAAGGGAAAGTGTAAAAGATATTGCAAAAAATCTTGAAAGATGGACTGATGGAATTATTTCAAGAGTTTTCTCCCATGAAACACTTCTCATTCTTGCAAAAGAAAGTAAAATACCTGTTATAAATGCTTTATCTGATCTTGAACATCCGTGTCAGATTTTAGCCGACCTTATGACAGTAAAAGAAATTTCAGGTAATTTAAAAGGACCCCTTGCTTTTGTTGGTGACGGAAACAATGTGTGTCACTCCCTGATCCTCGGATTTTCTTTAACAGGAGGTGAAATAAGGGTTGCAACACCAAAAGGTTATGAGCCAAAAAAAGAAATAATGGATAAAGCAATTGAAATAGCAAAAAAAACTGGTGCAAAAATAATATATACCTATGATCCCTATGAAGCTGTTAAAGGAGCAAAGTTTGTATATACAGATGTATGGGCTTCAATGGGACAGGAATCTGAAGCTGAAATAAGAAAGAAAATTTTTATAAACTATCAGGTAAATTCAAAACTAATTGAAAAGGCTGATAAAGATGTTAAATTTATGCACTGTTTACCTGCTCACAGGGGAGAGGAAGTCACTGAGGATGTTCTTGATTCCGAGTATTCTATTGTATACGAACAGGCAGAAAACAGAATGTGGGCTCAGATGGGACTTTTTAAATTTTTATTTAAGTAAACCCCTTCTAATCCACTCTTTTTTTGCACTTCTTTTATTTTTTAAATGTTCCTCGTAAGTTTTTGAAAATATATGAGTTCCATCTCCTCTTGCTACAAAATAAAGATACTCAGTTTTTTCAGGATATAAAGCTGCCTCAATACTTTTTTTGCCTGGAGAACATATAGGTGTTGGGGGCAGTCCCTTATTTTTATATGTATTGTAAGGGGAATCCATTTTCAAAAATCTTAAGGGTAAAGGGAAAATAGGCTTTGGAAGAAGATACTGGATTGTAGGGTCAGCCTGTAAGGGTATCCCCTTTTTAAGTCTATTGTAATAAACAGAAGAAATTATTTTTTTCTCATAATCAAAAACTGCCTCTTTCTCAATTATAGAAGCAAGTGTCAGAATTTCCTCAAGACTTAACTCTAACCTGTCCTTAATTGTATCATAACCAAGTTCCTTAATAACTTCAAAAAAACGTTTTATAAAAATTTCAAGCACTTCTTTTTCTGAAAGAGAATAGGATAAAATATAAGTATCAGGGAAAAGGTAACCTTCAAGATTTTGAGGAACACCATACTCAAATAATTCCTTAAAATTCTCGGGATTCTGGGCTAATCTATTTAACTCATCATAATCATAGCCACCTTTTTCTGAAAGCAATTTCAGTATTTTTCTAAGTTCATATCCCTCTGGAATTGTAATTATAAGTTCAAAATTTTTTTCTGCATTATCAATATTTTTTAAGTTTAAAAAAGAATTTCCCGAATTTATAATTTTCCACTCCCCTGCATAAAGCTTAAATTTCGGATTATAAATTTTCATAAAATAAATAAATTTCTCATTGCTTATTATCCATTTTTCTTTAAGTTTTTTTGAAAATTCACTAATACTTTCCCTGTACCTGACAAATACTTTCTCCTCTTTACCTTTAAGATTGAAAAGAGGTGAATAGAGCAACATTTGTAAAAAAAAGATAAAAAAAGAAGATACTAAAAATAAAAATCTCAATGCTTTATATATTTATTCTATCTGCGTATTTTCCAATAAAGGGCAATTTCTCCTTTTTACCAGAAAGAGTATTGAAAATACATAAAACAAATAAAGAAAACCAATACATAAGACCAAGAGGTAAAATAACAAACCATCCTATAAGCGGAATAACTCCTCCAACTATAAAAATTATCACAAAAAACAAAAATAAAACTATTCCCTGCTTAACATGAAATTTCACAAATTCATCCTTTGGTTCAATAAGAAGAGGAATTAAAAAAAGAATCCATAAATATGAGAGTAAAGCAATATACCTTTTATCTATTTCATTGTGTTTTTCATTCATTTATAAATTTTATATTCATAAATTAAACTATTTCAATCTTATTAAAGGAGAAATCAACAGGGTTAAAATCAAAGCATAAAAGGCGCTTATAAAATCATCAAGAAAAACTCCATTAAAATTTTTTATTCTCTCAACTTTTCTTATAAATAGAATCTTTTTGATATCAAAAAATCTAAAAATTAAAAAATAAATTAAATACAAAAAAATATCCCTCTTTAAATAAAAAACAGGTAAAACTCCAGCAACCTCGTCAATCGTAAAAAAATCAGGATCCTT
The DNA here is from genome assembly GCA_039804025.1 of candidate division WOR-3 bacterium. Classification (NCBI taxonomy): domain Bacteria; kingdom Pseudomonadati; phylum Caldifarciminota; species Caldifarciminota bacterium. Next base: position 23,737 of record JBDRZP010000020.1, on the reverse strand, counting down.
ATCCCTTAAATAATCTCTCAAAATAAAATGTAAAAGATAAAAAAAGATTATTAAAAAAGATACAAAAATATAAGAAGGTTTCAAAAAATAGAGAAAAATCAGGGCAATTAAACTTGAAATAGTTCCCTTCATCGTAGGTAAAACTTTCCCAAGATAAAAAAAAGAACCTAAAAATACAAATCTATTAAAAGAATTCTTTAAAAAAAATTTAAAAGTTAAAAAACCTGATATTATGCCAAGGTAATCAGATATAATATCATCTAAGCTTGCATCTCTGTAAGGTAAAAAAAATTGTAAAATTTCAACTGAAAGGGGAACAAAGAGAATAAAAATTTTTTCCTCTCTTTTATCACAAAAAATTGAAAAAAGAAAAAAAAATAAAAAGTGATAAAATATATCAATTCTTTTAAAGGTTGAGCCTGTATTTAAGGGTATAACACTTACAAAAAATAAAAAAGTTAAAAGTGTTAAAAAATTTAAACTAAATTTATTATATATCTTCAAAAACATAAGAAATTAAATCCTTTTTTGATATAAACTCCTTTTTTCCCTCTGAATCAATAAGGGCAAATTCCTTTTTTTCCTTCAGCAATTTTTTTAAGACATAAAAAAGTGTATCATTTTCGTCTATTTTTAAATAATCTTCTTTAACATTTTCAATTTTTTTAAAATCCTTTGCCTTCAATTCTATCATCTCTATAATCTTTATAAAAAGGCTTTTTTCCGATTCACTTAAAATTTCCTTTACATCACCTGTAAAAAGAATAAGCTCAAGTTCATGTAAAAAATGAAAATTTTTTACTTTAATTTTCTTATCTCTTATTTTTATTCTCTCTGCAACAAAAGTAAAAGGATAAATCACTATTCTGTAAAAGGGATATCCGTATATTAAAAATTTAAAAGGATATTTTAAAGCAATATTCTTTGGAAGAGTTTCAAAAAAGATAAAAATAATAAAACCAAAGAGTATTGTATCTATTATTATAAGCATATCTTTATTTAATTTTAAAACTTCAAAGGTTATACTCGAAAAGATTGATGAAGAAAGAGTATTGCTTAATGTATTAGTTCCAACAATAGTAATTATAATAACTCCTGGATAAAGAAGAATTTTTTCAATTATCTTCTTCTTTTCCTTTTTAAAAGGATATCTTAAAGCTTTTTCCTCTGATAAAGTGAAAAATGCTGTCTCTGTTCCTGATGCAAGAAAGGAAAGAAAAAGGGATAAGATCAGAAGAATTAAATTAATAAGTATTATCATATTAACTTATTTAAAAGCCTTTTTTCTCTTTCTTCCATTTTTATTCTCTCATGGTTATTTTTATGATCATATCCCATTATATGATAAAAACTATGAATTATTAGTTTAAGAAAATCTTTTTTATTTTTTACAAAATCAGAGCATATATAGATTTCGCCGATTTCTCCAAGGTTAAAGGAAATACAATCTGTTTTTTTATTTTTCCCTAAAAAATTTTTATTAATTCTTTTTATTCTTTCTCTTCCAACCATCACTATGTTAATTTCTTTAATATCTGAATTTTCTTTTTTTATTTCCCTTTTTAAAATTTTTTCTAAATTTAATTTATCCTTTTTCTTAAGAGGTATCTTCCTTTTTGTTGTTTTAAAAAAATTAAGATTAAACAATTTTTTCTTTTGCCTTAAGAGGTGGATAAGTCACCCTCACATGAAATCTGTGAATAAGTTTCGGTAAAATAGCATCCTTTATTTTTTCCATATCTTTCCGTGTAATTTCACACTCATCAAACTGACCATCAGAAAACCTATGATTTATAACATCATCAATAGCATCCCTAATACTTTGAAATTCGTGTTTTTCAAGACTTCTTACCTTTGCCTCAATTCCATCTAAAAGCATTATTATTGCTTCCTCTTTCTTTTCTGGTTTTGGACACTTGTATCTATAATCTTCTTCCCTTACATCACTATTTATTTTTTTTGCCTTTTCATAGAAAGAAAACATTAAAAGAGTTCCATGATGTCTTTCTATTATTCTTATTATACTCTCGGGCAACCTATATTTCTTAGCAAGCTCTACACCTTTTTTAACATGATTTTGCAATATAGTTACACTTACAGTTGGTGATATTTTGTTATGCGGATTTTCTTGAGGGTCTTTAAGATTTTCAACAAAAAATTTAGGAGTTTCAATTTTACCTATATCGTGGTATAAAGCACCAACTTTCGCAAGGAGAGAATTTGCCCCTATTTTTTCTGCGGCAATTCTCGCCAGTTCTGACATCTGTATGGAATGTTCAAAAGTTCCAGGTGCTTTTATTTCCAGTTCTTTTAAAAGTGGGTGCTCAGGATTTGAAAGTTCAAGAAGGAAAAAATCGGTGGTAATTCCCAAAAATTTTTCATGAAGGGGAAGTAATGTAATTGTTCCAAGAATTGATAAACTTGATGAAAAAAGAGAACTTATAAAGATTTCACCATTAGTTATCTGGAAACTGGCATAGATTTTGAAAAAGAATGAAAGAATTATTGATAGAAAAAGGAGTATAAAGAATCCAAAGATCAAATCTAATCTGTTTCTTAAAAATTTTGAAATAAGAATACCTGAAATTCCTATGGCAAGAAAATATATTAAAAAAAATAAACTAAAACCCGAATAAACTGCACATAGAATTGAGAGTACGACCGTTAAAAATAAAGCAAATTTTCTTCCTGTTACAAAATAGAAAAAAAATGGTATAAAAGCAAAAGGTATATAAAGGGAAGTTTTTGTTATTTTTATTATTAAACTTGATAAAATCATGAAAAAAAGTGAATTGAAAATTATAAGTAAAAGCATTTTTGTATCACCGTAAATTTCTGGGAAAAGAAATCTTATAGAATAATAGGAAAACAGCAGAATTATGAGAAAGAATATGTACCTTAAGGAAAGTATCAAAATCTTTGATATAAAGGATTTTCTTTTTGCAATTTCCATTGCCTCAAGTTTTTCTATTTCTATTTTTGAAAGTGGTTCACCCTTTTTGGCAATAACTTCGCCCTTATATACAACTCCCTTGAATTCCTCAATCCTTTCAAGTAATTTCTGCTTTCTAATTTCAGTTTCCTCAAAATCAATTTTGTAATTCGGAACTATAAAAGGAGAAATTAATTCCTCAAATAAAAAGGAAAGCTGCTCGTTAAAGGGAAAAACTTTTACTGCTCTTTTTTTTATGATTTCTTTTACTTCTATTAAAGAATATATCTTGTTTACTGGAAAAAATTTATCTCCTTCTGGGGTAAGAAGAATTACAAATTCACTATTTAATTTCCTTATTGTATCAATATCTCCAAGAATAACATAATCTTTTATTTCTTCATAGGTTTTATTTATTTCCTCTATAAATTTTTTTCTTGTTTTTATATCCAGATTTTCAAGCTGACTTTCTATAAGATTCTGATCAAGACTTGGTCTTAAGATGGGAGAAAGTACAAGAGTAAGTTTCTTTAAAATTTCTTCCCTTTCCTTTTTTATCTCTTCTTTTGATTTAGGAATTTTAAAAGTAAAGGGAGCTATTATATCCCTCTGTGGGACTTCACCTATTCTTAAGGTATAAATCTTTTCCTCTGAAAAAGGTAAAAAGTATGTTATCAAAACTGAAAATATAAATATGGAAAAAATTTTAAGAAGTCTTTCCTTCCTTCTTCTTTCCCTCATACTTTTCAAAGGCAATTATAATGGATTTAACAATAGGATGCCTTATGATATCCTCTGAGCCAAAATAAATAAATTTTATTCCCTCTACTCCTTTTAAAATTTTTTCTGCAATTACAAGTCCTGATTCCTCCTTATCTTTCAAATCTATCTGTGTTATGTCACCTGTTACAGCAACTTTTGTCTTTAAACCTATTCTCGTTAAAAACATTTTCATCTGCAGGTAATTTGTATTCTGAGCCTCATCTAAGATAACAAAAGCATTTGAAAGGGTTCTTCCTCTCATGTAAGCAAGAGGAGCAATTTCTATTACTCCTGTATTCATTAGTTTTTTTATTCTATCATAAGGCATCATATCAAATAAGGCATCGTAAAGGGGCCTTAAATAGGGATCAACCTTTTCCTGGAAACTACCAGGTAAAAAACCGAGTGATTCTCCAGCTTCTACTGCAGGTCTTGTAAGAATAATTCTTTCTACTTTTTCTTCCCTTAAATGCTCAAGAGCACAGGCAACTGCAAGGTATGTCTTACCTGTTCCAGCTGGTCCTATTGAAAAAACAAGAGGATATTTTCTTAAAGCATCAACATATTGTTTCTGATTATCTGTTTTAGGAGTAACTATTTTTTTAGGTGTTATAATTGAATCTTTATATTTTTCTATATTTTTAAAATTACTCCTATTATTCAGAATATCAATAATTTGCTCAGGTTCAAAAAACTCTCCTTCTTCAGCCCTTTCATCAAGTTTGGCTAAAATCTCCTTTAATTTTTTGAATTCTTTTTTATCACCTTCAAATTTAATTTCTTCACCTCTCACGGTTATTTTCCCTGAAAAATATTCCTGTAATACCTTGAGGTTTTGATTTAAAACCCCAAGTATTTCTCTTAATTTTTTAGGTCTTACACTAAAGGTTTTTATTTCCACACCTTAAATTAAAAGTAAAAACCCCCTCACTCGGAGGGGGCTCACTTTTTTCCTTATCCTTTTTAATCTATTATCTCGGTATAATAAGTTCCTGTCCAGGGTATATAAGGTCAGGATTTTTAATCTTGTCTTTATTTGCTTCATAAATAACTTTCCACTTCTTTCCATCTCTATAAATCCACCAGAAATTGGCTATTTTCCATAAATAGTCTCCCTTTATAACTGTATAACTTTTATCAAGACCATGGGGAATCTTTAATTTCCATCCGGGATAAATAAGATCTGGATCCTTAATAAGATCTCTGTTTGCTCTCCATATTCTTGGCCATGCTTTATATGTTCCATAAATAAAAGGATATTCAGCTATTTTTGCGAGAAAATCACCTTTTTTAACTTCATATTCTGATGGATACTTACTAAGCTCTGCCTTTAACGCATCTATTTCATTTTGTAGAGAAGAAATCTCATTATCAAGAGGGGTAAGTTCATTTTTTCTTGCTTCAATTTCGCTCTGGCAAGTACTTAAATTTTTAGTAAGCTCTTCAATTTTACTCTGAAGTTCCTTAATACGAGCCTGTGCATCCTTTTCAGTTAATTTTTCCTGAGCAAAAAGAGAAAAAACAAAAAAAGAAAATAGAATTAATTTTTTCATTTCCTTAACCTCCCTTTTAATAACCCTGTTTTATAAGTTCAAGTAATGTTTTTAAAGAATCCCTTTCTGCCCTAAGTTTTTCTATCAATTGAGATTTCTCAGTTTTCTGAGCATCAATATTTCTCATTTCTTCTTCACATTTAGCAATTTCTGATTGAAGTTTTTCTATCTGAGCCTGAAGTTCCTGGATTCTCTGCATGGTTTCTTTTGAAGCCATTTTCGGTCCACATGCGACACTCAGGGCAAATATCATTGCCCCAATAAGAACTTTTAATCTTCTATCCATATTTTAAAAATATTATTAAAGGGGCTTGAACCCAAATACTTTTATTTTATATAATAAATCTTTTAAAACTTGTTTTTCAAATAAAATGAAACTTGTTGAAAGAATTTTTCCGAAAGAAAAACCCTTACCCTTTGAGGGAAATTTAAAAAAAATTGAAATAGATGAAGATACTCTTTTTGACCTTGAAAAAATAGCAATTGGAAGTTTTTCTCCCCTTGAAGGTTTTATGACAAAAGAAGAACTGGAAAGTGTTTGTGAAAAAGGTAGATTGCCAAATGATTACCCCTTTACAATTCCTATACTCTTACAGATAAAAAAAGAAAAAGTAAAGGAAATTCCTCATAAGGGAGAACTTCTTTTATCATACAGGGGGGAAACATTTGGAATGATTGAAATTGAAGAAGTTTACAGTTTTGATATTGAATATGTATCAAGAAAGGTTTTTGGCACTCTTTCACTGGATCATCCAGGTGTTTTTCTTTTAAAATCAAAAGGTGATTTTGCCATAGGTGGAAAAATATGGCTTTTTAAAAGACCACCTCATCCCTTTTCTGAATATGAACTCACACCAAAGGAGACAAGGGAATTTTTTAAGAAAAAGGGATATAAAACAATATGCGCCTTTCAAACAAGAAATGCTCCACACAGGGCTCATGAATATTTACAGAGAATAGCCCTTGAGATAACTGACTGTCTCTTTATTCACCCAATTCTTGGAAGAAAAAAAGAAGGAGATTTTTCAAATGATTTAATTTTAAAAAGTTACCGTGCCTTAATTGATAATTATCTTCCTAAGGAAAGAGTTTTATTATCAGGACTTACAACACCTATGAGATACGCAGGACCAAAGGAGGCAGTTTTCCATGCAATAGTGAGGAAAAATTACGGGGCAACTCACTTTATTGTTGGAAGAGACCATGCTGGAGTAGGGAATTTTTATGACCCCTACGCAGCCCATAGAATTTTTGACCAGTACCCTGACATAGGTATTGAGATAATAAAGGTAAAATCAGTTTTTATATGTATAAAGTGTGATGGAATAGCCTCTGAAAATACATGCCCTCATGATGAAAAATTCAGGGAATATATAAGTATGACAAGTATAAGGAATGCACTAAAAAATAAAGAAAATTTAAGTGAAAAAATTTTAAGAAAAGAAGTATTTGAAATTTTAAAGGGAGAATATAAGTAATGTTCTTTAAAAGAAAAAGGCGAATGTTCATACTTGGACTTGATGGTGTTCCCTTCTCTTTTTTAAAAAACTATACTGAGAAAAAGAATTTACCTTTTTTAAACTCCCTGTTTAATAACGGTGATTTCAAAAGAATGGAATCTATCTACCCTACCCTCTCCTCCGTTGCCTGGACAAGTTTTTTAACAGGTAAAAAACCAGGCTCCCATGGAATTTTTGGATTTATTGATATACATGATGACTTATCACTTTATATTCCAAATTATAAGGATATAAAAACAAAAACCCTGATAGAGATATTTTCTGAAAACCAAAGAAGTGTTTTACATATAAATTTGCCCATAACTTACCCACCCCCTGATATTAAAAACTCTTATTGTATTTCTGGATTTATTGCTCCAAAAATTGAAAAAGCTACCTATCCTCAGGAATTAACGAAACTTTTAATAAAAGAAGATTACATAATTGATCTTGACCCATGGATGGCAAGGGAAGAGAAAAAAAGAGAGAATTTCTATAATAAACTTTTTTTAGCAACAGAAAAAAGATTTAAAGTTTGTGAAGAAATTATGAAGAAAAATTATTTTGATATTATTATTCTCCATATTATGGAACCCGACAGATTATTTCACTTTTTCATTAAAGAAGAAAATAAATTAGAAAAATACTTTTATTTTCTTGATGAAAAAATAAAAGAATTTGTTGAAAGAAATGTAAAGGATGAGGATGAACTTATATTGCTTTCAGATCATGGTTTTACTGAACTTAAAAGTGAAATTAATATTTTCCCTCTTTTAAAGGAGAAAGGAATTTTTAAATTAAAAAAGGGAAATTCGCAGGAACTAAAAGATATCTCAGAAGATTCAAAAGCATTCACAATGACTCCTGGAAGAATTTATTTATATAGAAGGGAAAGATTTTTAAATGCAAAATATAAGGAAGAAGAAATATCAAAAGAAGTTGAGGATATTTTAAAAGAATTTTTAAATTTAGAGGGAATAAAGGATTTTAAGAACAAATATGAAATTTTTGGAAGAGAATTTCTTAATATTTCTCCTGATTTTCTTTTAATTCCCGAGAAAGGATTTGATTTCAGGGCAGACCTTAAAAATGAAGAAATTTATATGACTTCTCCCTTAAAGGGAACGCATACCTTTGATGATGCTTTTCTTTATATAAGGGGAAAAAAGATATTAAGGGATAATGTAAGACTTATTGATGTTGCACCAACTATTTTAAGTATACTCGGGATAAGTAATAAATATAATTTTGATGGAGAGGCAATTGTATGAAGGAAGAAGAATTAAAAAATTTAAAATTCATATCTATAAAGGAAAGAAAAAATAAACTAAAAACAGAAGATTTCATAAAAGAAGATATACCCGAAAAAATTTCCCTTTTCCTTGATTTTCTTCCAAAAGTTTTTAAGGCAAATGATTTTAGAGAACTTGTTATTAACCTAAAAAGGGCAAGGGATGAAAAAAAACCAATTATATGGATGATTGGTGATGCTGTTATTAAGTGCGGGCTTGCTCCTTTATTTTCAAAACTTGCAGAAAAAGGCTTTATTACATGGCTTGCAGGTCAGGGTGCTGTTTCCATACACGATTTTGAAATAGCAATGTTCGGAGAAACATCTGAATTTGTTGAAGATACAATAAAAGAGGGCAAATTCGGAATGACTAAGGAAACTCATGAATTCTTTAACGAAGCACTAAAAAGAGGTTATAAGGAGAAAAAGGGAATGGGAGAAATAATTCCTCTCGTTCTTCTTGAAAAAAATCCTCCATACAAAAATAAAAGTCTTATGTGTCTTTTAAAAGAAAAAAATATTCCAATGAGTTTCCATGTTGCTGTTGGAACAGATATAATCCATATGTTTCCCTTTCTAAATGGTGATGAAGTAGGTTTTACAACTTTAAAGGATTTTAAAAGATTTGCCATTTATCTTTCTGAACTTGAAAGGGGAGGGGTTGTTATAAATGTGGCATCTGCTGTTATAATGCCTGAAGTTTTTTTAAAAAGTTTATCAATTGTTAGAAACTTAGGATATAAGGTTTATAACTTTTTTGCCTGTAATATCGACCAGATTCAACATTATAGACCCCTTCAAAACGTAGTTGAAAGACCTACAAAAGATGGTGGGAAGGGAATTTCTTTAACAGCAAATATAGAAATATTACTTCCTCTTCTTGGTTCAATACTTTTAAATTCTTAAGATAAAAAAAACTGTAATTTTATTCGGTTTATCAGAACTCCTTGGAAGAAGTTTATACAAAAAGTTAAAAGAAAGAGATTTTATAATAAAAGGATTCTCCTTAAGAAAAAAGGAATGGTTTAAAGAAGAATTTTATTTTTTTGAAGATTTCTTTAATAAAAACTTTGAAGCTAATTTTTACATTTATCTTTCAGCAGTATCAGGTGAATTTCAGGTAGAAAGGGATTACATAAATGCTCTTGAAGTTAATGTGATAACACCTTTGAAAATTTTAAACAGGATAAAAAGTGGTCATTTTATTTACATTTCCTCAGCCAGTGTTTATGAAAATAAGTTATTTCCAGAGGAGGAAGAAGCAAATTTTCATGATTCCCTTTATGGTTCAATGAAATTTGCTGCTGAGGGACTTTTAAAAGTGTTAAGTTCTAAAAAAAATATAAAATTCACATCCTTGAGGTTTCCAAGAATTTACGGACCATTTATGGAGAGAAATCCTGTCTCAGATTTTTTAAAAGCTTTGAGAGAAAAAAAGAAAGAAGTTGTGTTATACGATGATTACTCTTCAAGATATGAATACATCTTTTCCTATGATGCAGCAGAATATATTCTAAAAGTCATGGAACTTGGTTTAGAAGGAATTTATAACTGTGGAAGTGGAATAGTAAAATCTGTTCTTGAAATAAAAAATATATTTGAAAAAATAACAGGGAAAAATTTTAATATAAATTTTAAGGATAAAAGAAAGGGAGCTGATGCTCTTAATTCCGAAAAAATAAAAAAATTTTTAAATATTAAATTTACAGATTTTGAAGAGGGTATAAAAATAATCTTTAAAGAAGAGAATATTACCCTTTAAATTTTCACTTAATTAATAAAACTTTACTCTTCTTTTGCGAGTTTAAAGCATTAAAAATAACAAAGTAAATTCCAGAATTCAATTTATTTATTTCAAAATCCTTTTTATAGTTTCCTGATTTTAAAAAGCCCTTAAAGAGAGTTATATTTTTCTTTCCTGAAAGGTCATAAAGTTCAATTGAAGTTTCTGAAGAAAAAGGAATATTAAAATTGATGGAAATTCTGTTCTTTGAATAATAGGGCAAAAAACTAAATTTATCGGAAAGGGAATTTCCTTTCTCATCAATCTTTAAACCTATTATTTCTGCTCCGTAAATATCTCCATCAACAAAAGCACCAGTAAAGTTACATCTTGTTGTAAAAACATAAAATTTATTATTGGTAAATGTTGTGAAATTACCAACAGGAAATTTGGTACCAGCTGGAGAAAAAATGGCAAACTCACTTGTTACAGGATTTAAGGAAAGGTCAAATAACCTTCCAAAAACTTTCAAGGAATCAAAACTTGTCCAGGTTATTAATATATAATTTGAAATACAAGCAGCAGAAGGTGCAATATGACCTGTTGATGTTACAAGAATTCTTGATGGATAGACTGTTCCATCTAATCCTACAAACCTTGCATAAATTTTCCATCCACTAATTTCTTGATCTGGAAAAAGAACTATAAATTTTGTTCCATCAAAAGTTACAAAAAGTGGGTTATCACTGGGCTCAGGGGAACCATCAATTAAAAAATTAGAGCCATAAAGTGAACCATTTTCATTTACAAGCTGACCATAGATTGCATAATCTGAACCTGTGCTATCAATCCAAGTAATAAGATATTTGCCATTGCCATACGCCATTGAATACTCTTTTCTTATCTTCATGCTTGTAATATTAAGAGCACTGTAATACTGTCCAAGGGTATCAAGAAAAACCCCATCAAGACCATTTGTTCCTATTTTATAAAGAACCATAAAGTATTTCTTGGTGAATGTATTGAAGTGAAGTGTATTGAACCCTGTTATAGTATAGTTATTTGCTATGTTAAATACAGGTCCCATCTGAAAATTAACTGAAGAAATAAATCTACCTTTTACAAAACCGCTCTGTGTCCATGCAACGAGAAAGTTTTTTCCATCAAAGGCAACCTGAGGCAGTGCATAATCAAATTCATAAAAATTGAAATCTGTTGTTCCAAAATTGTATGGAGATCCTATAGGAGAATTATTTGACTTTGATATAAATAGACCATTTATGTAAGCACCACTTGTCCCTAATTCTTTTCTGTATATTCCAAGAAATTTATTATTGTCCTGAGAAATAGAAGTAGCAAAGGTTGAATCCGGTGAAACCTCAACTGGAAATTCATTTATTATCTGTGCTTCCAATATTATTATTGAGGTTAAAAAAAATAAAAAAAATTTCATTTTAACTCCTTTTTTAAAAGGCTTAGAACCTTATCTGCCTATAATACATTTTTTTTATTGTATTTTCAAATTTACTATAATTAAACTTTTTTAAAGGTAGAAAAAGATCCTAAATTTCTATTTCCTCTCTTCCTATTCCAAAACTTTCCCTTGATTTCAATTCCCTTATTTTTTCAATAGCCTTATCATATTGACCCGTTTTAATCAAATTTACTATATCTTCAATTTCTTCACTTTTTTCTCCAGTCTCTTCTATCTCAAAGGTAAAGGAAGATTTTCCTTCCTCAAATATCAGAAATTCTTCTTTTTCTTTTTTTTCTTCTATTTCAGGTAAATTTATCACATCTTTTAAAAGGGATTTTGAACTTTTTATGAGTTCTTTTTTAATTTCCTCAATAATTTTCATAATTATATCTTAAATCCTGAAAGAAGTAAATTTTCAATTTCTTTTACATAGACCTTAACTAATTCACCTTTTCTTACTCCGTTCCCCCTAAATTTCACCTTAAAACCGTATTCTGAAAGACCCTTTAAAAAATCTCCCTCTTTCTTTTCATAAACAGGCTCTAAAATATTTCCTAAAAGAGAATTTAAAAATTTTTCCCTCTTTTTCTTATCAATTTCTTTCATTATTTCCATCCTTTCCTTCAATTCTTTTTTATCAATCTCCTTTAATTTAGCTGCCTCTGTTCCTTCCCTTTTTGAATAAGAAAAAATGTGAATATAGGAAAAGGGAGAGTTTTCAATGTATCTTATAGTTTTGAGAAACTCTTCCTTTGTTTCTGTTGGAAAACCTATAATAAGGTCTGTTCCAATACTGAATCTTCTCTTTAATTTCATAATTGAATTTAAAATATTATCATAAAATTTAATGGTATAGGGTCTTTTCATATCCCTTAACACTTTTTCTGAGCCGCTTTGAAGGGGAATATGCAAGTGTGGAACAATTTTTTCCTCTGTAAGCAAATCATAAATTTTATAAATATGAGAAGGGTGTAAAGAGGATAGTCTTATTCTAAAATCAAAATTTAAGGAAAGTAGTTTTTCAAGTAAGGTCCTTAAGGAAATAGTTTTGTCAATGTCTTTTCCATAATCACCTATCTGTGTTCCTGTTAAAACAATCTCTTTATAACCTTTTGAAACTGCAATTTGCACTTCTTTTAACAGTGTAGAAATATCGTATGATCTTGATTTTCCTCTTCTCATAGGAACTATGCAGAAAGTGCATCTATAGTCACAACCTTCTTGTATTTTAAGAAAGTATCTTGCATGTCCCGATTCTTCAGGGGGTAAAACATTTATGTTCCCATCTTTTTCATCAAATTCTTTTAAAAGGTCATTAAAATTTAATATTCTAATTCTTTCATCTTCCTTAAAAAGATAAGTGGCACACCCTGTTATAAAAATTTTTGCCCTTTCATTTATTTTTTTAATTCTATTTAAAATTTTTCTTGAATCTCTGTCAGCCTTATGAGTTACCGTGCAGGTATTTAAGAAAATATAATCAGATTCGTAAATATTTGGGGTGTATTCAAATTTCTTTGAAATAAGAAGGGCTTTTAATTTTTCACTTTCAGCAATATTTGTTCTGCAACCGAGGGTAAAAATTGTAAACTTTCTCAAATTTTTTACATTTTTTCAAATCTGATATCCTCTTCTTCATCATCTTCAAGGGCAAGGTCAAGCACAAGGGGGTTTATTTGTTTTACAACAATTCTCTCTTTACATTCAGGACAGGAGAATTCATATCCTATTTTTTTTAAGGGCACCTCAATTATAGCCTCACACAAAGGGCACTTTGCTTTTTCCATAATTATATAATAAAAATAAATTTTCTAATTTTTCAAGAAGAAATAAGGGAAAAACAAATGTTTCTATTCATGTAAATGTGAAAGCGAAAAAATGCATAATTTAATTGAACATTCAAGAAAACAAAATCTTCTGAAAAAGAAACAAATAAAAAACTTTAAATGTTTTTTTATTAATATATATTTTATTTTTATTTTATTTTAAATTTTAATTTACTTTATAAATTTTAATTACTTTATAATTTTATTATATATAATTTTATTATATAATAAAGGAAGGTGGTCGTTTATGGGATTAAATAAATTTATATCATGGGGCTTCCTGACCCTTTTGTCCTTAGGGGTCTATGCACAAATAGGAGTAAAACTCCATCAACCACCACCAAATCAGTTAAGAATAACAGATCTATGGTGGGTTGACCTCACTAATCCAACTGATAGAACATATAAAATTTATCTTCACGGAGAAATAAAGGAAAGTAAAAAAGGTCTTGTAGCAAGAGCAAACTCCAATGACTTAATACTTTCTCCTGGTATAAATCGCATAAAAGCTAATGATATTACTGAAATAAAGGACCGATTTTATCTTGAAGAGTATGAAGAAATAATCTCAAGGACAGGACAGCTTCCAGCTGGAGATTATACTATTTGCATCTATGTTATAGATGTGGAGACAAAGAAAGAACTTGGAAGTGATTGTATTCACCATGTAGTTCAACCGGTTTCGCCACCAAGACTTTTATCACCAACTGATAAAAGTGTATTAAGAGAAAAAAATCCTTTATTTACCTGGGTTCCTCCCTCACCTTTACCTCCTACTGCTTCAGTTTCCTATACATTAAGAATATGTGAGGTTAAGGAAATGCAGTCTAAAGAAGAGGCAGTTAGGTCAAATGTTCCCTGGTTTGAGGAAAGGAACTTAACAGCAACAAATTTTCGCTACCCTGTATCGGCAAAATCCCTTGAAGAGAATAGAAAGTATGTCTGGCAAATTCGTGCCTTTGATAGATTAACCGGCTTTCCTATCGGAGAAAGTGAAGTATGGGAGTTTAAGATAGAGACAGAATTAGAAAAAAAAGAATTAGAAAAACCTGCGCCACCATCTCCACCTTTTGCAAAAATACAAGCTGTGCAGTTAGAATGTAATCCCTCACAAGTAAATATACAAAAAACGGGGAATATACTTATGATTGATGGAACAGAAGAATCGGATTGTATCAGACTGGAACTTTTTCCTCAAAGTTCACAAGGAGGTCCGAAAGGAGCTAATACAGTATCAGTTAAAACCGGGGTTAAGATTTATGTTCCTGCTACTTCAACAACACCTCTTACTTCAGTTTTTGATTTTGATAAAATAAAGATCAATCTTTACGAAGGTAATGATTTTGTTGTCTTTGATGCTTCAAATGGTTCAATATCAGACTACTTTTATATCTATGTTGATGGGGGTGAGGGGAATGATATAATTCTTGGAGATGTAGATCTTAAAAATTTGGGCTCTGATCCAGATACTGCGATTCAGAATGTCGTTTATTTAATCAATACACTCAATAATGCAAGGGAGTTAATTGATAGTTCTTATGAACTTATCAAAATGTCTAATGAACTTGTTGAAGATGTTTCTGATGTTTTAAAGGGGACAGCAGATAGCTTAATACTGCCTTCAGCATATTGTCTGAGAAATATTGAGAGTAAGTTAGTTACACCAACAGCTGAAAAGGTTCTTGAAACTTATAAACGCTTGAAACCTTATGTAGAGGAAAACCTTGCTAAGGATACTAAAGAGTTTTTAGTAGATGGTGATAGTTTGAGAAAAAAAATTGAAACTATAGTTGGACCCTCCGAATTGCTATTACAAAAGGCAGAATCTTTACTGATTCAATCCTGGGAATTTTTGTGGTTTATATCTCAATATGGATGTGAGAGAGAAACCCCTCCGCCGCCTTTACCTACACCTGAAGGTCCAAGAGAAGTTCCTGAAGGTCCAAAAGGAGGAAGTAAAGAGGGCAGTAATAATCCAGGAGACAAAAAAACTGTGCCGGAAAAAATAACTCAATTCGGTGAAAAGATAAAAGATACTATTCCAGAAAAACCAGAGCTTCCGAGCCCTTCTGCCCAAAAACTTCTTGAAAACCTTCTTATGTGTAAATCACAGATTACTGGTAATATAAACCAATTGAAAAATTTGATTATCAATAACCAGTGTCCAGAAGATCCTGAACCATTTGAGACTGTATTTGATGAGAACCTTCAAGACCCTCTTGGTTTAACACCTCAACCATGTGCCCAGCTTGAGCAAATTATAGAACAATATGAGAATTATTTAAATTCATTTTTTGATGATGCTGATCCAAACTCTAAGGCATCACAGACTCTAAACAAGTCTAATAGTATTGAGTCAAAAGGAATAACTTTTGAAACAAATGGAGAAGCTCTTGGAGACGATGAAAACAAAAATTCAACTGTAAGTAATCTTATTCTTATGGGTGAAAACCTTGTTAATAAAGGTGAAGCACTTAATTCTAAATTTGAAACCCTCAATGATGATTGGGAAAAATGGGTCTCTAAAACAGAAGCTGAATTGGATTCTGCTAGTAATTATGTATATAATTGTGGCGGGAAACTTCTCCACAGTGCAGGAAATTTTGAAGGAAAATATGAAAATTTAATCCTGAAACAGGCTGATAATTTACTTTTGAAAGCAAAACATTTAGAAGATAAACTTAATCAGATTATGCAACAGGCGATTCAGCTTTTAGGTAAAAATGTATTTCAAAATCAATCAGGCCCCTGTAATATTAATATTAACACGGAAAACACCTTTAAAGGAGGACAAGGGAATGATTATATTTTTGGGACAGCGGATAACGATTCCCTTATTGGTGAGGGAGGAAAGGACCTTCTTGTTGGTAAGGAGGGAGATGACTTAATACTTGGGGGAGATGATGAGGATTTAATTTTTGGAGGAAGTGGAGCAGATCAGCTTCACGGTGGGCCCGTTTCTGATATTTTAATTGGAAATGCTGGTAATGACTGTTTGTTCGGTGAGGGTGGAAAGAAAGATACAATCTTCGGAATAGAATTTCGACTTGGGGACCTTTTCTTTGGTTCTTCTGGAAATGATAGAATAATAAGTGGAGATAAAGACAATGATACACTAAATGAGCTTGATTTAGCCTGGGGTGGAGATAATGACGATAAAATTCAGCTTGGTGACGGTAGCTTTTTTGGAGATGATACAGTTACTTACTTTAAACTTGGTAATCTTGCTTTTGGTGGAAACGATAAGGATACAATTTTAACTCAAGAAGGTATTGATATTATCTTTGGTGAAAATGGAAATGACAAAATAAATACTGGTAAAGGGTATAGCCTGAAATTCAAGGATAATAACGGAAATATTGTTTTCACCTTACCACTCGGTGATCTTATTTTTGGAGGAATTGGTGATGATAATATAGATGCTGACGATCCCAATTCTGACAGGTCTTTTGATGATATTGATGTTGTTTTTGGTGGTGATGGTAATGATGTGATTAATGTTTACGGTGGCGATGAGATGGAAATCGGTAGTAACAATCCCTTTAAGGTTTATCTTGGTAATCTTGTTCTGGGTGGAAATGGAAATGATGATATAACTGCTCTTGATGGTATAGATGTAATTTTTGGTGATGATGGAGATGATAAAATTAAAAGTGGTAAGGGATACAATCTGGAAATTAAGGATAATAAAGGAAATAAGTTATTCAGCCTCCCCCTTGGTGATTTAGTTTTTGGTGGAGGTGGAAATGATAATATAGATACTGATGACCCAAATAAGAGAGGTAATGATGATATTGATATAGCTTTCGGGGGTGATGGGAACGATGTGATCAGGGTCTATAGTGGTGGAGAGATGGTAATAGGCTCACAGCAACCTTTCAGGCTTCGTCTTGGCAATCTCGTTTTTGGTGGTAACGGCAATGATGATATAGCTTCATTATCAGGTATTGATGTGATTTTTGGGGAAGAGGGAAATGATAAAATTCAAACTGGTGAAGGTTCCATAATTGAGATCCAAAAGGATTTTTCGCTAAATTTAGGTGATTTTATTTTCGGTCAGAAGGGTAATGATATATTGCACGGTGATAAAGAAGACCCAGGTAAGGGAGAAGATGGCATTGACCTTATTTTCGGAGGAGAAGGTAACGACCGTATCTATGGTGGAGCAGGTGGAACTATAAAAGTCGGGGATGATTTTAATTTTCTTTTTGGAAATCTACTTTTCGGTGGTCCCGGAAATGATTTCATTCGCGGAGATTATAAAAACTGGAAAAATGATGAAAAAGATAAAGAGGGGGGATTAGATTTAATATTTGGAGGAACCGATAATGACACAATTCAGGGAAGTAATGGTGGAGTCCTTGCTGTTGGTAATATTCAAAGTAATCTTGTCTTTTTAGCGCTTGGAAATTTACTCTTTGGTGGTCCTGGAAATGACAGGATAGAAGGTGCTAATCGTGCAAAAGCAGGCAACGGATTACTTTTAGATCAGGTTTTGCCAGATGTTAATGATTTAAGTCAGTGTATAGATACCATAGGTAAAAAGTTCATGGTATTAGAGAATAAGATTCAAAAATTTTTTGATCCTTCCACTGGTCAGTTTGAAAAGTTAGAGAAGGCTTTTTTAGATTTTAAAAAGATTAAAATTAATGATATTAACGATGTCCAACCAAAATTCCAAAAACTCCAGAATCTGATAACGGAAGTTAATAAATTTGTTGATAGTGTAAATAAACTAATAACAATAATACAGGGAACTGTTAATAAGGCAAATTCGTGTATGAATACAGTGGGAATTGGAATAAACACAGGAGGTTCCGGTGAGCTTTTAAGTGGTCTCGGAGATATCGGGGCAGAGATTATTTCCTGTGCAAATAAATTGAAAGATCTGGTTAATGATTTACATAATAAATATCAAACATATCAACAAAATGTAGCTAAGCTGAAAAAAATTACTGAGAAAACAGAGAAATATATAGGGAAATATATTACAAGGGCAAAGCGATATTTGAAAGGTCTGGATAGTAAAAGCAAGGAAGCCAAAAAAGAGAGTGAAAAGATTTCCAAGACCACAAAAAAATCAGTTGAAGATTTGAATAATTTAAAAAATTGGCTTGGAGATATTTTCAACCGCATTATAGCTTTTCTGGGTGCAGCAGACCTAATTTTTGCTGGGACTGATAATGATTATGTCCAAGCCTTTGACGGAATTGACCTTATTTTTGGAAGTAAAGGAGATGATAATCTAAATGCAAAAAACGGTGGAATTATTGTCATAACTATTAAAGTTCCGCCGGGTGTTCCAGCTCCTGCTCCTCTGGGATTTGGAAATTTAATTTTTGGTGGAGATGATAAGGATAATATTACAAGTGAAGGACGTATTTTACCACCAATTATACAACCTCCTCTTGAGATTGATTTGATTTTTGGTAATAAATGTAATGATGTAATTGACGCAGGAGATGGTTTCAACATTGCTTTTGGAGGTAAAAATGATGATAAAATTGCCGGAAAAAATGGAATAAATTTACTTTTTGGTAATAGTGGTGATGACAGCATTATAACAGGGGGTTCTATTGTTGACAGTTCAGGCAAATCATTTGGTCTTAATGTTGCTTTTGGTAACAAAGGAAATGATGTCATTTCTGGTGGACAGGATGCATTCGGTATTTATGTTCTTTTCGGTAATAAGGGAAAAGATAATATTAATGGTGGAGCGGGTCTGACAGTTGCTTTTGGAAATCAAGATGATGATAAAGTCTGGGGAGGTCCAGGTCTATCTCTACTTTTCGGTAATAAGGGAAGCGATGATGTTAAAGGAGGCAGTGGTTTAACAGTTGCTTTTGGTAATAAAGGTAACGATAAGGTTTCAGCCGGTCCAGGGCTTGCATTACTTTTTGGAAATAATGGTAACGATAAGGTTTCTGGTAGCAGTGGTATATGCTTAGCCTTTGGAGGTAATGGGCACGATATTTTGGAAGCAGGAACAGGAGCCAATCTCCTTTTTGGAAATCAGGAAGATGACAGGCTCAGATCTGGGTCAGGTTTTAGTGTCCTTTTCGGTAACAATGGAAGTGATGTACTGGAAGGTAGTTCAGGTATTTTATTTGGATTTGGTAACGATGGAGGAGATGTAATCATAGGTGGTAATAATTTAAATATCGGTTTTGGTAACCAGGGTCAAGACCAGTTTTTCGGTGGAAATGGTGAAAGCCTATTTATTGGTGGTAGAGAAAATGATGTGATCCGAGGTGGTAGTAATAATGATCTTATTCTTGGTAATGATGATGATGATTATATAACTGGGGGAGCTGGTGGAGATTTAATTTTTGGTAACAAAGGCGATGATGTGATTGGAAGCGGAAACGAAGGGGATATTATTTTTGGAAACAGAGGCAATGATAATATATATTCTGAAGATGATAATGGCAACGACTTTCTTTTTGGTAACCGCGGCAATGATAATCTATATAAGAAACAGCACCCTGGTGATAAAGCATTTGGTGGACGTGGCAATGATAATAAGTATATAAATTCCGCTAATGTATCTCTCGGGCTTCCTTCAAGAGGTGAGATTTACGGACGGGTAATGTTAGACCTTAACGGTGATGGAATCGGTGATGTGGGTCATGCAAATATAAAAGTAAATGTAGGGACTGGTTCCACCTGGACTGATGAAGACGGCTTTTTCAGGTCTAACGCTTTTAGTAATGGAACTTATAGTATTTCTCAGACAGTACCTTCAGGGTTTCAGCAAGTTTTGCCGTCCTCAAGCCCAATAAGTATATATATCAATAAAGGATATGAACTCCATGAAATTAATTTTGTCAATAAGCCATTACCCGGTATCATGGGAGTAGTTTTCAAGGATGAAAATAAAAATGGCATACAGGATCCTTATGAACCGGGACTCCAGGGCTGGAAAATTGAAATAACAGATCTAAATAATAATCCAAAAGGGAGTGGAATTACTGATAATTACGGATATTATTATGTTTCTGTTTCTCCCGGGGACTATATAGTAAAGGAGATTGTTCAGTCAGGATGGGTTTCTACGACTCCGAATCCAGTTAAAGTTAGACTTTTGCCTAATGGAAAATTACTCTTGCTTCCAGAGGAAAATTGTCCTGAACTATTTACACAGGTTGATTTTGGTAACTACTCAAGAGAAAATGTTGAGGCTGAACTCTGTATTATTAAATTCCATGACCTTAATGGAAACGGTAAAAAGGACTCGGGTGAACCAGGAATTGAAGGCTGGGATTTTGATATTTCTGGGATTGGTCAGAAAATTACAGGAGCCGATGGTAAAATCTGTTTTAAGATTAATGCAGGAAAATATACAATCACCGAAGGTGTTCATCCAAACTGGACACCTACAACCCCACATTCTCAGAATGTAACAATCAATCCAGGACAACAACTTACTATTTATTTTGGTAATAAAAAGAAAGAAGAAGAGGGAAAAATCTGTATAATTAAGTTTAATGACCTTAATGGTAATGGTCAGTTTGAATCCTATCCACCATTTAATGAAACTCCTCTTTCAGGCTGGACATTCAATATTTCTGGAGTTGGTTCAGTAACAACTAATAAAGAGGGTAAAGCTTGTGTGAATGTGAAGGCAGGAACTTATACTATTACTGAAGTTACCCAATCGGGCTTTACACCAACAACACCAAATCCTCAAACTGTTACAGTTCAGCCAGGACAGACAGTTACTGTAACATTCGGAAATAAAAAAGAGGAGAAAGGTTGTATTCCGCCTCCCTCAGGTCTTGTTGGCTGGTGGCCACTGGATGAAACACCTGGCAATACTTTTGCAAATGACATTGCAGGAGCTGCAAATAAAGGTTCTTTAGGTGCTGGAGCTCAATTTTCTCCATCAGGAGGTAAAGTAGCAGGAGCATTAATGGTTAGTGGGCAAGGACCCGGATCAATTAGAGTGCCTAATCATCCAGAAATTAATGTGGGAACAGGTGATTTCACTATTGATTTATGGGTAAAAACTACATGGAAGAATTACCAGTATCACGCAGTTCTTTACTCCAAATCTGAACCTCAAAATATTTTGAACCCATATGTGGGTTATACCCTTTATTCTCTTTCACTATACGCTACTACAATATCCGCTGCTCAACCTATCAAAGTAGTTCCTAACTTTCAAATTGCCCAAAAAGCTGGTTCATCTTTATCTGTGGAAAACCATACTGCTTTTAACTCTCCAGATATTTCTGATGGTAATTGGCATCACATTGCAGTAGTATGTGTTGTATCTAATAAAAAAATTAAAATTTTTGTGGACGGTAATATGGTTTATCAGGGCAGTTCAGATATGTTAGGAAAGAATCTTAATAATGAGGACCCAGTATACTTCCCTAACGGTTTTGGTATATATGATAAGCGAGATCAGTTTACAGGATATATTGACGAGGTTGAACTTTTCAAACGTGCTTTAACTGACAATGAGATCAAAAGTATTTACAATGCTGATAAATATGGTAAATGCAAGTAATATTATGATTAGGAGAAGGTTAATAATATTAATTTTCTTTTCCTTTATTTCTCTTATTTCGGAACCAATAAAATTTTCGGGTTCCCTTGAAATATATGCAGAATTTGATACTCTTTATGGTGTAAAACAGGACCGTCCCTCAAGAGATCTGCGGTGGAAATTTAATCCTAATATTACTGTTTTTGATATGCCTCTGTCTTTTAATCTTTTTCTTACAAACTTAGAATCCAATTTACTCCAGAGGGTAAATAAATTTAGAATTTCTTTAGAACCAAATAAGCTCTCGCGTGAAAGGGTTCATTTACCAGGATTTTTATACTCTATCTCCGGAATTCAAATCGGGGCTTCCCATCCGGATTATTCTTATTTAACACTTTCAGGTATTCCAGTAAATGGTTTTGCTCTGGAATTGAATCCAGGAATATTTTATTTTGCTTTTACTTCTGGTGAAATTCAGAGAGGGGGTAAAGGTTCGGACCCTACAGATTTTGCATATCAAAGAATGCTCTATGCAGGAAAATTCGGATTTGGTAAGAAGGATAAAAACCATTTATACTTTACTATTCTCAAATCAAGGGATAACCCCAATTCTATTTCTCCATATACCATTCCTGTTCCACGGGATACTTCCGGTCAGGATACAGTAGAGGTTAAAACTCCAGAGGAAAATTTTCTTATTGGAATAGAATTAAAAATTTCACTCTTTAAGGATAAGTTTAGTCTTGAATCTGAACTTGTTGGTTCCCAATTCACAAAAGATGTAAGAACAAGTGAAGTTACCTTAAAAGACTTTCCTAATTTTGTAAATAAAATCCTTCATCCGAGAATATCAAGTAGTTATGACTATGCTTATTCTATAAAGCCAAGTTTAAATATCTTAGGGGCAAATATCTATGGCGGTGTAAAGATGATAGGTCCTGGTTTTAAAACTCACGGGAACCCATATTTAAGAAATGACAATTTGGTCTTTGAACTTGGAGGGAGCAGGAAATTTGGTTTCTTTTCCTTTTCAACTTCTTTTTTGAAAGAAGAGAATAACCTTCTTAACTTTAAAAAATCAACCACTTCTCTTACATCTTATAATATCAGTATGAGTTTAACTCCGACAAAACTTCCGTATTTTCAAATCTCATATAACCCTTATATACAGAAAAATAATACCCTTAACACAGAAAATAAATCCAGCACATTTTCCTTATCTTCCGGTTATAGTTTCAGTTATTTAGGAGTTGGACATTCTTTAAGTATCAATTCTTCTTATCAAGATTATAAAGGGGAAAATAACAAAAATAACTATAAATCCACAGGTTTATCTTTAACATACAGCACCGCATTTAAAATTCCACTTTCCACATCAATTGGGGCTGGTATAACTAAAACTATTCGTCCAGAAGAAACCTCAAATCTTTTTACCCTTGATTTAAGTGCGTCTTATACATTTTTTAAGTCTTGGGCAAATACTTTGGGTTTCAATATAGCAAGTGAAGATAAAAGGAGCAAAAAGGGTTTATATTTAACTTCCAGTTTTCCGGTTCGTATTATTGGAAATACAAGTATCAGGCTTGAACGAAATATTTACAGGGATATTGATAAAAGTAAAAATTATAATGAGTTTCTTGTGAGATTTATCCTGAGTAGGAGCTGGTAACATTTTTTATTATTGCTCTCTAATCTCTTTTTACTTTAATTTACGCTCTTGATTTAGGAATAAGGGATTCTATTTTACCTTGCGTTTCCTGAATTTCTTTTTCCATAAATATACCGTAGCCCTTCTTAACTCCAAAACTATCTTTCGTTGCCTTGTCGCCTATTTTTCAAAAAATTTGATAGTTAATCTCCCTTAATTTTTCCTTTTTATCATTATTTTTTACACTTTTTTAATCCTTTCATATTTTAATCCTAAAGTATTTTTAATCTACTTTTCAAATTATCTAATATCTCTTTAAAATTTTTCAGACACTATTTTAAAATAGAAAATTTTTTAATCCTTTTCTCCCTCCCTTTTAAAACTGCAAAATATATCCCCTTATTCAATTTATTTTTAAAATCTATTTTGTAAATTCCTGGCTCAAGCTCTTTATTTATAATATTTAAAACCTTTCTTCCTGACACATCATAAATTGAAAGGTCTACCTTTTGCTTATCTGGAATCGTTATAA
>JBDRZP010000019.1 GCA_039804025.1 candidate division WOR-3 bacterium | reverse complement strand
CTGGAACAATTTTATTTATGTTTTCTCTTTTTTATTTTTCAGGAATTCTTTCCAGGATGCTTTCTCTTTTAAGAAAACCAAGGTTTCTTACTCTTTTTCCAATGTTGGGTGCAATTTCTCTCCTTTTTGCTTCTCTGATTCATTTTTATAAAATTATTTTTGTATATCCAAGATTAAAGGTGGCAGGTTTTGAACTTTTTGAAATTTTACTTAATTCTTTTCAACTCACTTTTTTAGAAAATTTACTTTTCCTTATAAGTGCTGTTTTTTCCTTTTTTGCAACATCTATTTATCTTTACTGGGTCTCAAGATGAAGTTGTTGAAAACCTTTAAAAATTTTTTTATAATACATCTTGGTTCAATTCCAGAAAATCCTTTTAAAAACTAAAATGAAAGGTATAATTCCAATTTTGTTAATGTATCAGGCACAAGGTGTGGTTCAGGGAATGGTTGATTATTTCCATAAAGGTGGAGGAGTAATGTGGCTACTTTTAATTATAGCAATTCTCGCCCTTGCAGTTATTATAGAAAGGTTTTACACATTATTCAGATTAAGGGTAAATCCAAGAAAGTTTGTAGTGGAAGTAATTGATATCATTGAGAGTGAAGGAGTTGGTGCAGCAATGGAGTTTTGTTCAAGGAATGCTTCAGTTGTGGCGAAAATTTGCCAGGCTGCTCTTGAAAAAGCAGGAGAAACAAGAGAGATAATTGAGGAAAATGTGGCAAGAAGGGCATCTGTAGAACTTGCTTTTCTTGATAGGGGTATGTTATGGCTCGCTTCCTTTACCACACTTGCTCCTATTTTAGGTTTCCTGGGGACAGTTACAGGTATGATAAGGGCTTTTGCAGCAGTTGCGGCAGCAGGTGAGGTGGAGCCTACCCTTGTTGCTTCAGGAATTTCAGAAGCTCTGATTACAACAGCAACAGGTCTTTTAATAGCAGCACCTATTGTTATTTTTCATACATTTTTCTCCTCCAGGATAAACGCCTTTTCAAAAGAAATGGAGGAAGCAGCAAATACTTTAATTGAATACATTCTTGAATCAAAGGTAAAATAATAGTATGCCTGTTATAGGAAAGAAAATAAAGTATGAACCTGAAATTCCGACAGCCTCAATGGCTGATATTGCTTTCCTTTTGATCATATTTTTTATGGTTACCACAATATTTTCAAGGGATAGAGGCTTAAAACTTATTTTGCCTGAAAAATCGGAAGAAAGTGTTGTAAAAATAAAAAAGGAGAATCTTTTATCTATATTTATAAATCCTGAAGGTAGGATTTTCTTAAGGGATGAATTAACTGAGACTCCTTTTAGTGAATTGAGAGGAAGAATAAAAGAGGAGATACTCAATAACCCTGATAAACTTGTTATTTTTATTAAAACGAATATTAAGGCACCTTACAATGTAATGATAGATGTATTTGATGAAGTTTTACTTGCCTATGAAAAAGCTGATTCAACAATGTGGAAAAAGGGACTCCTTGATAAGAATGGAAATGGAATATTAGATGAGGATGAGAGAATTCCAAGGAAAATTTCTATTAAAGGTATTGGAGGGGAAGCATGAAAATTGAAAGAATTGAAAAACCAAGACCAGTTATTCCAACAGCCTCAATGGCTGATATTGCTTTTTTACTTATTATATTTTTTATGTTAACAACTGTTTTTAGAAAGGAAAAGGGTTTAAAGACACTCCAATTTCCTCAGGCTGAGCAGACACAGAGAATTAAAAAGCACAAGCATCTTGCTTATATCTGGATTTCTAACAGGGGAGATATTTTTGTTCATGATTTACCTGCTGATACAAATTTTATCAAAAGGGAATTTCAACAACTTGTTTTTGAAGATCCTCAGCTTTTGACCATGATAATGGCAGATAAGAGGGTGGAGTATAGGTATGTAAATATGGTGACTGAAGCCTTAAGGAGTGCAAAGGCTTTAAGGGTAAGTTTTAGAACTGATTTTGAGAAAAAATGAAAATTTTACTTGACAAATTAATAATTTTTGCATTAAAATACTAAAATGTTTGATCCAAGAGAAAAATATGATCTTATTTTTCAAATAGCCCTATCAATAACTTTTATATTTTTTATACTTTTATTTTTAGGGCTAAAAGTAAGTGTAAATCCGTATGTTTCGAAGGGTGCAAGGGAAATAATTGTTGAGAATATACAACAGGAAACTATGGAACTTGAGCTTCCTCAACCTCCGCCTAAACCGAAGATAGCAGTTGAGATAGAGGAGGCAGAACCTGAGGAAGAGAATGTTCAAGAGACTATAGGAGAAACAACAGGCGAAATTGAAGATATTACACTACCAACTCCTGAACCAGGTCAGGTTTTCAATGAGTATGAAGTTGAGGAAAAGCCTGTTTTAATTAAAAAGGTTGAGCCTGAATATCCAGAGGTGGCAAGACAGCTTGGTATACAGGGTAAGGGTAGGGCATTGGTAATAGTTGGACCGGATGGAAGGGTGGTAAAAATTGAGAGCATAGTGGTTGATAATGAGATTTTTAGAGAACCTATAGAAAAGGCTGCATTACAGTGTATTTTTAAACCTGCCAAGCAGGCAGGTATCCCTGTTTCGGTTAGGGTTGTTATTCCTTTTATATTTAAATTAACAAAATAGAAAAGGAGGTAAATTTATGGATCTAAAGGTAAAAAGTATTTTTCTGCTCATAGGTGTTTTTTTAACTATCCTATGGGCAGGAACAACCGGTAAAATTTCCGGTCGTGTAACAGATGCCACGACCGGTGAGGGTCTTCCTTTTGCAGTAGTTAAGTTAGCCGGGACGCAATTGGGTGCTTATACCGATGATCAAGGTTATTATGTGATTTTAAATGTTCCTCCTGGAACATACAATATAGAGGTAACATATGCTGGGTATCAGCCAGGTTTGGTTAAAGGAGTAATTGTTGAGGCTGATAGAACAATAGAGGTGAATATAGGGTTAAAGCCTACAACAGTTGAGGTGGAGCCAATTGTTGTTGAAGCTAAGGAAAAACTGATAAGACCTGATCTTCCTGAATCAAGAAAGATAATGAAGGGTGAGGAAGTAACCCAGATTCCTGTTATGAATATTCAGAGTGTTGTTGAAATTTCAGTGGGTGTTGTGGAAAGGGGAGGACTTCATATAAGGGGTTCAAGACCTGATGAAGTTGTTTATGTTGTAAATGGAGTTGAGGTGAGAGATCCCTTTACAGCTTTTACTGCCCCTGGAATTCCACTTCTTGCAATGGAGGAAGCTGGTGTTTCAACAGGTGGTTTTGATGTTGATCAGGGAGCAGCAGCAGGAGGAACAATTAATTTGGTTACAAAGGGAGGCGGGGAAAAATATGATTTTGCTTACAGATTTTCAACAACAAATTTGAGTTTTCTTGGTGATCAAATTAATGGACTTTTAAATGCAGAAAGGGGAGATTACATAAGAGACTTTTTACTTGGATATAACAGGGATATGAAGGCTACAACAGGTAAAAGACACAGAAGAGATGAAATTTTAAATGAATTTTCATTATCAGGTCCGGTGCCCTTTTTTAATAGAAAAACTGCTAATTTTCTTATAAGTGGTGATTATCAAACCAACAAAGGAAGGTTCCCTGTGTACTCGGATGAGAATAAGAGAATGAAAAACTGGGGTTTATCTTTTAGAGTTGATACAAGACCAACACAATATCTCCTTTTATATTTAACAGGATTCTACAGATATGAAAGATTTGGACTTTATGATCCTCAGTTTAGATTTATGCCTGATTTGACTTATGAGTTTTTAAGGAAATTAACAAGTTTTTCAGGTGGAATAAACTGGCTTGTTGCTCAAAAGTATATGAATGAAATTAATGTAGGTTATTTTGTAAGAGACCAGAAGAGGAATATTTTTGAGGATATTGATGGTGATGGTGTAGATGATTTTGATGACAGGGATCTTGATGGATTTGCTGAGATAGACATTGATTATTTTAAGAAAGTTTATTATGATTCAATTCAGGGTAAGTGGATTATAGATAACAATTATTGGTATGGAATAGATTCGGTTGCTAAAATGACCAAGGTTGATAGGAAATATTTCAATGTTAATGAAAAAGAGGGTTATGTGGAACTTCCTTTCTACTGGTGGGAAGATTTTGTTTACGGTTTTTATCCGGGTCAGAGTGCTGCACATCCTGAATGGTGGCCAACTGATCCGAGAGCTCCTTTAAACAGGTATGGATGGGGGCAGAGTTTTGTTCAGGATTTTGATGTTATTGTAGTTAAGTTACCAGATGGTAAAATTGATACTTTTGTAGATATGCAGGGTCGTCTTTATCCTTATCCAATTAAACCTGACTGGCGCTTTTTTGAATATGAAAGGATAGATTCTCTTCCTTCAGGTTCACAGATTTTGGATACAATTCTTTCTGTTGGTAATCTTTATTTACCATATCCTCACAATTTTGATAGGGACCAGTGGGGGTATATGAGAAATTCCCATCTTACCTTTTCCTGGAAGATGACAGCTCAGCTTACAAAGAAAACAAAAACTGCTCCAGGTCATGAACTTTTAGTTGGTGCTGAATATAAAAAGATTAATTTGATGGTATATGATGTAGATTTTGCTTCAGGTGGAAATATTTATCTACAGATGGTTAATCCACCACTTTCAAAAAGACCTTTTGATACAACTTATACTTTTGTTGATTTCCTGAATTCCCATAAGGTAAATCCCTATCAGGTAGCCTTTTATCTCAGAGATAAAATTGAAATGGAGGGAATGTGGGCAAGGGTTGGAGTGAGATTTGATTTAATAGATAATGATGGATACTATTCACCGATTCTTGAATCAAGACCACAGGATGCCTTTATAACAGATCCTGTTTACGGAGTGAAATATTTTTCAGAGGCAGAAAATACAAAGCCTTACTGGATTGTATCTCCAAGGGTTGGTGTTTCTCATCCAATTACTGAGAGAGATGTTCTTCATTTTACCTATGGACATTATTACCAGATACCACCTTATAACCAGACAAATTTCAATTATATTGTGACAGGTGCATTTCCAATAATTGGAAATCCAAGATTAAAACCAGAAAAGACTGTTTCCTATGAGTTAGGAGTTAAGCATGGTTTTACAACAGATTTTATAATTGATATAACAGCTTTCTATAAGGATATTCAGAACTGGGCGAGGACAAAGTTTTATAAAGTTGACCCATTAACAAATGTAACAACATTTTATAATGAGGATTATGGTTCTTCCAGAGGAATTGGCGTTGAGATAGTGAAAAGACCAGGTGGTTTATTTATTCCCTATTTATCCCTTAATATAAACTATACCTTCCAGGTAGCAAAAGGTTCTTTCTCTTCTCCTTATCTTGGTTATTACTGGCAGTGGCTTGGATATCCTCTTCCTCCAAAGGAATCACCTCTTGATTGGGACCAAACCCATTCTGTAAATGCTATATTTTCATGGATTGTTCCTCAAAATAAGAGATTTCTTGGTATTTCTGATTGGGGAGTAACACTTCAGTTTACTTATGGTTCTGGATTCCCATGGACACCTCCTATAAGGTCTGAGAGAGATGCAATTGAGCTTATTAATGCAAGGAGATTGCCTTCCACAAAGAATGCTGACCTTAGGTTGTTTAAGAATTTCCCTCTATGGAAAGGTAATTTACAGGTTTTTATGGATATCTATAATGTCTTTAATACAAAAAATCTTGGAGGTATTGCTGATGAAAACTGGTATGACCAGTTTAAAGACCCTGAGGGTGAGGTAAAGGATTTGAGTGTATGGGAGCCGAGAAGACAGACAAGAATTGGTTTTTACTTTGAAATAGGTGGATTTTAAAAAGGAGGAATTAAATTATGAAGAGATTAATTTTTATAAGCCTTTTGATGGTTGGGAGTGTTTTTTCCTTCAATAAAATTACCTCAAAGTCAGGCGGAGTTCAGGTTTTAAAGGGTCCTCGAGCGATATTTAACCAGACAATACCTGAAGCCTGGAACTGGATGAGTAATTATGGATTTATGGGTGGGGAGGGTGCTGGTAATTTATGGGGATTATCATGGCCAGGTGGTGCTGCAGTAAACAATTATTACTTATGGCTTTCCTATTTTCTTGTTGGGGCAAAGGTTGGTAATGAATATTATGTAACTCAGGCTGATTATACAGCAAATGAATGGTCTCCTTGTGAAAATTTTAAGGAGTATGTTGGTCCTGGAAAGTCAGTTGTTGATATTGTTGTATGTTTTAATGATTGTAAGTCAAATTCAAGGAATTCTCCTGGTAGGCATCTTGGTGTAAAGGTTTTATGGAGAGTTCTTACCTGGCCTAATGAACCTTACAATGATTTTATAGCCTATGAACTTTATATAACATTTAATAAGGATTCTTCAGATATTCCAGGTATAGGAAATCAGTTAGATTCCTTTTTTGTAGGGATGTGGTATGATTGTGATGTTTCCGGTGCTGATGCAAGTAACCCGCATATTGATGACCTTGTTCATTTTACAGGTTGGACAAATAATGAGTGGAGCAACAATTTTAAATTCCCACCACATTCTGATAAGGTAAGCTTCTATGGAGTAAAAGATTCATTCTTAACTTTCTCAGATGGTATAGATGACAATTACTTCATATGGGGTGATGATGAGATGGAACATATAGGAACAACCTGTGTATCAAAGATACCTGTTAGAAAACCGGATAACACTTATGATACTGTTTTAGGTTATCTTATTCCCTATGGTATGAGTTATATTTATGATGGAGATGATCCTGCTGTTCCCGGAAATGATGAGGGTGAAGGTGGAAAGTCTGCTGGTTATTGTTTTGGAGCTTTCATTTATACTCCTCCCTCAGTTTCTGATTCTATATGGATTGATAATGGGGACACATGCAGGATTGTGAGACCATTTTCTCATCAGTGGTGGAACTGGGAATCTGACCCTGGAACTGACCTTGATAGATACAGATACATGAAAGGAAAACATCCTGCAACCCAGGGATATAGATACGCTCCCCATCCCTATGATTTAAATGCATCAGAGTTTGATTATAGATTTTTAAATACAGTTGGACCATATACCCTTAGAAGTGGAGATACTTTGAAATTTGTATGGATTGCCGGTGTTGGTCAGGGTTTAGATGGTGGAATGGATAATTACTGGGGAAGGGGATGGTTGAGAGGTGCAAGACAAACACTTGAGTGGGCATACAGGGCATATTATGCTGGTAATCCTGGAGACCCTGCTCATCCTACAGCTCCAAAGTTTGACCCTGCAAAAGATAATCACTGGAAAATCCCAATTCCGCCTCCTGCACCACTTTTAAAGTATCAGTTAACAAAAAAAGGTGTTCTTCTTGTATGGGATAATTCTGCAGAAGCGTATGTGGATCCTTTAAAGCAAAGACCTGACTTTTTACTTTATAGAGTATATAGAAGTATTTTTGAACCAAGGAATTTTAAACTCTTAGCAGATATAAAAAGAGATGAGATTGGTAGAATCTCTCATAGTTATGTGGATACAACTGCACAGGTTGGATTTCCTTACTATTATGTTGTGACAGCAATGGATGAGGATTCTCTTGAATCTCCAATGGTGAATTACAAGAAAAATCCTGATGGAAGTGCAGTTCCTCTTTATATTACGACGGAACCTGCTGAAAAAGGAGATCTTTCACAGGTAAAAGTTGTTCCTAATCCTTTCCTTGGTTCAGCAAAATGGTCTGCAACTGAGTTATACAGTAAAATTGAATTTCAGAACCTTCCTCCTATTTGTAAGATTTATATATTTACAGCCAGTGGAAAACTTGTAAGGATGCTTGACCATAAGAATTTAACAGGGACAGAATCCTGGGACCTTTTAAATGAAAACGGAGTTAAGGTTTCTTCAGGATTATATTACTATAAAGTTGAGACTCCTGAAGGTAATTCAAAGGTTGGAAAGTTTGTAATACTTGATTAAAAGGAGGTAATTTAATGAGAAAGTTTTTAACTCCCCTTCTTTTATTCCCCCTTTTGCTTTTTGCACAGCAAAAGGTGGGATTTGTGGGTGCTGATTTTCTTTCTATTCCCCTTTTGCCTGAAGCAATGTCTATGGGTGGTGCTTACACTGCTGTTTCAAGTGGTGCTTCAAGTGTTTTCTGGAACCCATCTGGAACTGCTGATGTAAAAGGTTATGAAATTTATACTGGTTATACTATGTGGTTTGAAGATACAAAGGTTCCTTATCTTTCTTTTGTTAAAAGTCAAGGGCTTTATGGGAATTTTGGTTTATTTTTCTCTGGTTTCTTCTCAGGAAATCTTGAAGAATGGACTGTTGAAGGTCCTACCGGAAATACTTTCAGTTATAATGCTTATCAGATTGGGTTGAACTATTCAAGGTATTTTACAGATAGATTTACAGCAGGTGTATCTATTAAGATGGTTAGAGAAAATTACGGACCCTATTCTTCAACTCAGGGAGTTGCTTTCGATGCTGGGACTCTTTTTAATACTGGACTTTATACAATAAAACTTGGAATGGCATTTTTAAATCTTGGACCTGAGCTTAAACCTGATGGTAAATATATTCAGTATATTTATGAAGGAGGTGATATGAGGGAAAATGAAAGGGAGTTTATGAGCTATCCTTTGCCAACGACTTTTAAATTAGGAATTGCTTTTGAACCCTATACTTCAAAGTTTTTAAAGGTAACAGGTGCTATAGAGCTTTTGCATCCAACAGATTATAATGAGAGTTTTCATGCAGGAATTAGATTTGATTTTAATACAATTTATATTTCAACAGGCTACTATTATCTTATAGGTCAGAGGGTAATAGAGGAAAAGTTTAACGAGGGAGGTTTTTCACTTGGTTTTGGGTTGAATGCACCAACAAGGTTAGGAACTATAAAGATTAATTATTCCTTTAATGATATGGGAATTTTGCCTGATGTTAATAGATTTTCTATTAACTTCAGTTTATAAAGGAGGTTAAAAAATGAAGAAATTATTTTTGTTATCCTTGATACTTTTTTTGCCTTTACATTCTTATACAATAGGTCAAAAAAAATCACAGATCTTCTTGAGATGGGGTATAACACTTGCTTTTTATCCTCAGGATATAATTGCAAGGGTAATTGACAAAGTTCAATATGAAGAAGGAGGAACTTTAAAAGATTTGAACTTTGTTGTATGGACTCCTTATGAAAAAATTCCAGTAAAAAGATTTAAAATTAATAAAATATCCGGTAATTTACCTCAAAGGAAATATGGATGGTTAATAGCTTCTGGAATAGGTATTTATAGAACATCTTCTCTTGATAATACAAATCTTCTTGCCTTTTCAAAGATTATTCCTGGTAAAATAATTGATTTTGACGTATCATATAAAAAGAGTGGTTCAGTTTATATCCCTCAAAATGTTTTTGCTGTAGATTCTATGGGGAATATTTTGTTATATAATTCAACAACATTTACTGTTTCAGTAATAGACACGAATCTTAATCCTTTATCAATTTCGCTTGTGACTGGAAAGATTGATACTATTATTTATGCTGGAAGAAGTGATGGTGTTTATTTTGCTAAAATTAATGACAATTATCAAACCTGGACTAAAGTGGGTAATTTAAGTGAGAGAGTAGATATTCTTTATGCGACAAGTTCTTTTATTCTTGCTGCTACCCCTTCAGGTTTATTTAGATGGGATGGAACAAACTGGACTCAGATAAATAATTTAACTATTAATTCAATTAAAGGGACAGGATTACCAAACAGCAGAATATATATGGGGACAACTTCAGGGGCTTATTATTCTGATGATAATGGATTAACCTGGGTTTCAATAAATGCTTTTTCTGGCAAAGATGTTATTTCACTTACTGAAAAAACTTCAGGTTCCTATCCAGGTCTTGGAACTTTCTTTGCTGTTATAAGGAATGAGGGAGTTTATGATGACCTTGGAAATCATTTTACATCAGGTCTTAATGCATTTCTTAATTATGGTGCTTTAAATGGTTTTGATGTTGAATCGGATAATTATAATAGAATATGGTATGCTTGTGAGGCAGGACTTTTTTATCTTAAAGATTTGGGAGGAGGTAATTACGGGTGGAATTTCAATCCTGGAATTGAGGAACAGTATGACCCACAAAAGCCTGAAACTTCAACTATGATAGGGATAAATGTTGCTGATGAGATTGTAAATGCTTTCCTTTCTGCATTTAAACCTTTATTTAGTGATACTCTCTATATAGATTTAGAAAAAATCAAATCTATTTTTTTAAATTACTTTGGTTCTTCTTATCCTGAAGATACTTTCCATTTTGTTATTAATCCTTATTTAGTTACTCCTCCTGATCCCGACGGGAGTCCTCCTTACAAACCTTCTGATATAATGCCTGTATCCCTCTTTACCTTGCATGATAAGTGGCAGGATAATAGTCAAGGGCTAAAAGATGCCATATATGTAAAAGTTGGTTTTGAACTACTTGGAAAAGTTGGTGGTTTTCTATCTCTTACAGATCTTGAAAAGAAATTTGTATTTGATTATCAGTTTGTCAACAGGGGACTCTTTAATTTAAAACCAAAGGAAAATAAGCTTGTAAGAAAAGGTTTTGCTACTCTATTAATAGGTAATTACAAATATGAGGTGGATCAGGCTCCTATAACTGGAATTCCTGGTATTTTTGATTTTACTGAATATTATGATTCTACTGGAACAAATGTAGATATGAATAATATTTCAAAGTATCACGGGGAAGGAGAACCTGAGGCTAATGAATATAGCACTGCAAGAATATTTACCCTTTTAGAATATATAAAGGAAAAGTATGGAATATCAAAAATTAAAGAACTCTTTAGCGACACTTCAACATCTTTAGAAAGATTTAAACCTTACATTTCTCAATGGGCAATTGCTAATGCAAAAAAGGATTATACCTTATTTGTTCCTTTCCCAAAAGAGGAATCTACAACAGAGTTGAGATATGCATTTATTGAACAAGAGCCTTTTTCATATGTAATTTATAATCATAATCCTGATGCAAGCACACATATACTTAGATTTAGTTTTCCCGATGATGCTTCCTATTTTGATGCTCAGGGAAACTGGTTTTCACCTATTGAGGTTTGGAATATAAATTATAAAGTTGATAATACAATAGAGGTAACTAAACTTTTCCCTGATAATACCTTGAGACATACATATTTTGTTCTTTTGAATGATAATACTGTATCCTTGAAACAGCAAATTGTGGTTGTAAATACTGATCTTGAAAGAGTTTTCAGCACGGCAAGGGGAAGAGATTTAGAAGTTCCATACCCCATTTTGATGGTTTTCCAGAACCCTGCTATTGATAACTTTGTTGATGTATATCTCTGGAGTAGAAGAAAGGTTTATAAAGATGTTAATGAGGAAGGTGTGGAGCTTACAATTTCAGAAGGTGGAAGGGTTATTGATGTTGATGAAAATCTTACAAACCTTGCAGGTTCTGCTCCAATTGCTCTATTTACCACATCAAAGGAACTTCAGAGGAAAAGTGCTATATATAACTTTAATGCTTATGTGGAAGATACAACAGGAAATGGAACCAATATTGTTGTTTCTGTTCCTGTTTTTTATGTAACTGGAGGTGGTATTTTTGCTTCTTCTGATGGTTCTATTAAAGTTAATATTCCATCCAATATCAATAATTCCTTTATGCTTACGCTTTCAAGAAATGATAAAATTGCTTTTGATTACATTATTCCTGGTTCAGCAGAAGGTTATTCAGATATTATAACAATTGGGCGCAATGGAAAAGTAATTTCTTCTAACTTTAGAGTGGAGATTATTGATCCTTCATTGAAAAATGAGGGAGTTACCCTTTACAGATATGAAAGTGGGATTGGTTGGATTCCTGTTGAAGGAATTGTTGATAGGAACGAGGGGAAATTCCTCTTTGAGACAAACACTTTTGGAGTATTCCAGGTAAGAAGCGGCGGAGGAGGTTTAAATACTCCATTGATAAAAGCACCACCTATTATGAAGAAAGAGGAGGCAAAAATTTCCTTTTATATTCCTGTTAAAAAGAATGTTGAATTATCTATTTATAATTCATCAGGAAGAAAGATTTCTAAACTACTTAAAGGTGAAAAAGAGCCTGGAATTTATGAATTTACTCTTAATATTCCTTCTCAGGGCACTTATTTCATAGTAGCTGATATAGAGGGATTTTCAACAATTAAAAAGAAAGTTATTGTTTTTGATTCTAAATAAGGAGGGTTGAAATGAAAATGAAGAGCTTTTTATCTTTAACTTTGGTTTCTATGATATTTCTTACAGCCTGTAAAAAGGTTGAGACTGAATTTTCACCGGAGCCATCAAGAGATGAACTTCTTAAAAAAGCGTGGTTCTATTATGATAAGGGAGATTTTGCAAATGCTGAATTCTGGTTTGATTCTCTTATAACTTTAAATCTTCAAGATAGAGAAGCACTTCTTGGTAAAGGATTTACGCTTCTTGAAAGAGAAAATTATGATCTTAGTTCAGCACTTTCTTATTTTTCTCTAATTCTTGCGCTTGATGGAATTTCTTTAGTTGAAAAAAGATTTAAAGAGGTTGCAACAATAGTTCAGGGTCCTTCTCTTCCATATGGAGCGACTTGGGCTATAAAGACAAAAAAGAGAAATATTGTTTGGGTTTCAAGTGTAATTGAAGCACCTGCAAATGTTAAAATTCCTTTTTATTTTGATGATACCCTTGTTTACTTTAAAGGCAGTGCTCCTGATACAGTAACTTTTATAGATTACAGCTATTATGTGCCTCAGATGGGAACAGATGATAAATTTTTATGGGCTTGGGCAGGCATAGGGTTTATATATCTTGCTCAGGACAAAAATTCACTTGCTGCTGAATATCTCTATTCTCTTGCAAAGAGAAGTAGAGCCTTTTATTTTCCTCATTATCCTTTTATAAAATTTACAAATATTATTGGTTCTGCTGCTTATGCTTATTTTAAGGAAGGTCTATACGGAAATGCAGTTGATGTTTTGAAACTCTCTGGCTGGAATGATTATCCTCAGGATCCCTTTGACCCTCTTTCTCGTTTAAAAATTCTTTTAAAAATTGAAGAGTTAATGAATGATTGATTAAAATTAAAAAATAAAATGGGTTCAAATCCCATAAAAAAAGGAGGTTTTTAAATGAGTAATTATAAAAAAATAATAGGAGGAATGCTAATAACTACATTCCTCCTTGCAGGCTATATAACTCCTACTGTGAAGACACATTTTGTTATTGAGAAAGATGTGGTGAGTTCTCTTGACTATTATCTTGCATCCCCTCCTGCATATACCACCTTAACAATAGAGTTTGTTGATACAATGCCCAACCAGTATTCAACCCTTTATACTGCTGAAAAACCCATTAACACGTCTCCTGACCAATCCTGTGTTTTCTTCACTTATAGAAGATTATCAGATAATCCAAACTATCCAGGTTCAGGTAGATTAGCTCTTACATTTACAAAGGATGGTGGAATGACATGGAGCAGGGTATGGCCATACAATGATGATGGTGGAGGAAGGTATCCACAGGTTGGTCCATGGATGGGTAACTCTGATACATTCATATGCTCTTATGCAAATGTTACTCCTGGTTATGGTGCTTCAATAGCAACTGTTCCATCAGATGGTGACCTCAGTCAGGGGAATATTATAAAGTATTATTATGCAACGACTCCCTTTGTCGGTTTTCAGAGTTTTGCAACTGGTTCAAATGACCTTGCCAATTATGTAAACTGGATGATAGGTGCTGATAATAACTATTTTACTCACTGGTGGTGGAGGTTAGGGTTTATTGATCCAGATCCTCCAGCAACAGTATTTCCTAACCATCCTGGTGAAGCTTGGAATACTGATTATTTAGGTGGAACACTTGCAGCACTTGTAAGTCCTGATACAGTAAAAGTTTCTTATGATGATGGTGCGACCTGGTCAAGTATTGTTCTTAATGCGCAGATTCCTGTTGATACATTTACTTTTTCTTATGATAATTCACAACATATTGTTAATGCTTTCTGGTGGACTAATTATTGGGATTTTGCACTTTTGGATGCTTCAACACCAGTAGCGCTTTTCTCTACAACCTGTTTATTTACCAATCCTATTATTTTTGGGACAGCGGATACTTTTGTTGCGGGTAATGGTCTTTATCTTGTGACTCCGACAGCGACATATACAGTGATTGATCCTGATGAGAATATTCCTTTTGTTAACTGTGAGTTAACAATTGATCATGTTAATAATGTTTATTATGTTACATATGTTGGTTATCATACGATTGATTATGTTGATGGTTCAAGGTATGGATGGACTGATATTTATGTTAAGTATTCGACGGATGGTGGGGTGACATGGAGTGCGCCGATAAATATAACAAGGGATGAAGCAGGTCAGCCGACGGATGATAAGATAGAGCATCAGGTTCATACAGTGAAGCATGTATTTGGAGGGGATAAGGTGTGGTTACTCTTTAATGTTGTGAAGGGATGGGATGGAGCTATGGCTGGTTATGATATACACTATGGAGTATACAGGCTTGGAGCAGTGGATCAGACTTATATTCTTACAGGTTATTATCCTCTTATGAGTGTTGGAGAGGGTTCAAGGTCTTTTGTTAAGAGTTCTGGGCTTAAATTTAGTGGTAATGTATACAGGAATGGAACAGTTAGATTTATTTCACCTTACGATGGGAAAATGGTGTTTGAGCTTTATGATTTGAATGGAAGGAAGGTTGAAACAAGGAATCTTTTTGTAAATTCTGGAACCAATGAACTCAGATTTAAGAATTTAAAGTCTGGAGTATATTTACTGAAATACAGAGGTTCATCTGAGGGAACTTACAAGTTTCTTGTTTCTGAATAAGTAAGGATAGAGTTTGTAGCTGTTCAGAGTCCCCCTCCCTTATTTGGGAGGGGTTTTATTTTAAAAACTTAATTTCTTATAATTAAATATGTTTAAATTTATTATTCTTTTATTTCTTTTAAATCAAACAGATGTTAAAATAATTGAGCTTATAAAAAATAATAGACTAAAAGAAGCAGAGAGAGAGTTAAAAGGATTATTAAAAGAGGGTAAAACAAATGAAAAAACTGATTATCTTTTAATATATGTTTATTATACTCTTAATAACCCTGATTCAGTTATAGTTTATTCAAATAAATTTTTAAATACTTACTCTGAAAGCAGTTATAAAGTTCAGGTTCTCTATATGCTTGCTAAAAGTTATGAGAAAAGAAATTTTATGCTCAGAGCTTTCGAAACTTATATTGAAATTGTAAAAACAGGTGATTCTCCTTATTTTAGAGAATCAGAAGGTAAAATACTTAAGCTTGCAGAATCCCTTTCTTTAAGGGAAATTTTAAAAAATCTTAATAAACTTCAAAATAAAAGAATATACCCTGAAATGCTTTCTATTGCTTTTGAAAAAGCAAGAGAAGAAGGAGATTTAAAAGCACAGGAAGAAATTTTCTATATTTTAAAAGAATATTATCCTGAACATGAAAAAACAAAGGAAATAGAAAAAATATTTACAAGAAAAAAACCTGAAATTCCTTTTATAAGAGAAAAAAAAGGTTCAATTTTTCTTTATCTCCCACTCTCTGGTCCTGATAGCTCTCTTGGTAAAGATTTTCTGAGGGGGTTTGAACTTTCCTTTAAATATAAGGATAAAAGCATTTTTGATACAAAAGGAGACCCATTTCAAACTTTTAAATTACTTGAAAATCATCTTTTATTTTCCTCTGATTTTATGGTTTTGGTTGGTCCTCTTTTAAGTAAAAATATTTATACAGCACTCCCTTATTTTGCAAAGAAAAAAGATAAAGTCTTTATTTTACCAGCACTTTCTTATATAAGA
Organism: candidate division WOR-3 bacterium; assembly: GCA_039804025.1. NCBI lineage: Bacteria > Pseudomonadati > Caldifarciminota > Caldifarciminota bacterium. The sequence goes on along the minus strand of JBDRZP010000019.1, from coordinate 22,292 downwards.
GCCTGTGAATTTGGTGAAAATATTGTAACTCTATCAAATTCTATATATCAGGAAATAAGAGCAATTTTAGAAAGATTTATAATTCCTAATAATTTTCAGAGAATATCAGTATTAATACCAAGAACTGAAGAAGGTGAAAGTATTCTATCCCTTTTATATGAATTTTTCAAAGAAAAAAAAGATATTCTTTATATAATGTTTTCACCTGATTCCCCTGATTTTCAAAAGAAAATTGATTTAATGATAAAATTTTTTAAAGACACACTCGGACCCGAAATTATTATCTTTCCATCCGGAACAGATGAGTCCCTTATTTCCCTTTCTTCCCAAGTGGTTTTTAAGGGATTGAAATCAAAAATAATATCAACAGGAAAATTCACAACAGAAGATTTTGCTTTAAAATCAAATAAATATGTAGAAGACAGGGTAATTTTTGCAAGTTCCGGTATCTGGGATAGGTCAGTTTCTGAAAAGTTTATCTCTGAATTTAAAACAAAATATGGTTTTTATCCTGGAGAAGCTGCTTATATTGGCTATGATATAGGTAATATTCTCAATTATGCCTTTGAAAAAGATATTAGAGGTGCTTATTCCTTTTTAAATTTTTTAAATAATCTCGTTTATTATAAAGGTGCTTACAAATTTTACCTCTTCGGAAGATCTTTAGATAATATTAAATTTTATAAGATTAAAAATAAAAATTTTATTCCCTTTGAATATTGATAATTAAATCTTTTTTTTACTAAAATTAAAACATGAAAAATACCCTACCTTACAAAAAAGAAAATTATATTTTATTATCAGCAGGTTTAATTTCCTCCCTTATAGGATTTGTTTTCCTCTGGTTCGGTGATAAAACCTTTTCAGTTATCCTTATGGTCCTCGGATATTTAGTTTTAATTCCACTTGGACTACTTTTGAAATTTAAGTAAATGAGAGTTTTTATATCAATTGACATTGAGGGAATAGAAGGTATTGTATCTTTAGACCATACAAGAAGAGAAGGAAAAGATTACGAAAAAGCAAGAAAATGGATGACAAATCATCTTTTATCTGTTATTAATTCTTTAAAGAAAAATGGAGTAGAGGAAATTATTGTTAATGATTCTCATGGTGATATGAGCAATATTTTATTTGATGAAATTCCTGAAAATGTTAGATTAATAACAGGAAATTTAAAGAAACTTTCAATGGTGGAAGGTGTTGAAGGGTGTGATGCAGGGATTTTTTTAGGCTATCATTCAAGAGCAGGAAGTAGAGGGGTTCTGGACCATACTTATTTTGGAAGAGTTATCTATGAAGTAAGAATAAACGATAAACCTGTGGGAGAGTTTACGATAAATGCCTATGTAGCCGGAAATTTTGATGTTCCAATAATATTTTTAACAGGAGATGATGAAGTTATAAAGGAAGCAAGAGCAATTATTCCGGAGATTGAATATGTTATTACAAAAGAAGCAAGAGGTAGATTTTCAGCAATGCATTTTTCCTTTTCAAAAATTGAAAAAGAAATAAATTTGAATATAAAAAAGGCGATTGATAAATATAAAAATAAAGTTATAAAACCTTTAAAAATAATTGGGAAAGTTAAGATAGAGGCAGATTTCCTAAATACAGGTATGGCTGATATTGCTGAGATTATGCCTAAAACAAAAAGAGTTTCACCGAGAACTTTAAGTTATGAAGCCGAAAACATAATTGAAGCCTTTTATGCTTTAAGGACCTGGATAGGTCTTGCAAGTAATTTAGTTTAAAAGAAAATAAATAAAATTATTTTTCTCCTAAAATTCTTTTTGCAAGTTCCCTTTTTTCTTCCTTTGTTTCAGCAAGAATAAGAAGAGCAATAAGTCTAAATCCTTCATCCATCCTCTCTGACATTTTTCTGAATCCTTCATCCATTCTTCTGAATCCCTCATCCATTTTTTCAAGTATTACTTTTGTATTTTCCTTTACAATTTTTCCATTTCTCCATGCCATATATGTGACAGCACCTGCAAGAAGTGTAAATCCTAAACCGATAAAAGTTAAACCAGTCTCCATATTAAAATAATAACGGTAAAGTAAATAACAATTCAATATTTATAATTTATAGCTTCCTGTCTATTTCCTCCTGCATTTTTTTGACATGTTCCGCTGATTTTTTAAGAGCTTCCATTTCATCTGGCTCAAGTTTCATTTCAATAACTCTTTCAACACCTTTTTCTCCTAAAACCACAGGAACTCCAACAAAAATGTCTTTTATTCCATATTCTCCTTTTAACAAAACTGATGCTGAAAGAACTCTCTTTTTGTCCTTAATTATTGATTCCACCATAATTGCTGTTGAAACACCCGGTGCATAATAGGCACTGCCTGTTTTTAAAAGTGAAACTATTTCAGTCCCAGCTTTTCTTGTTCTATCAACAATTGCATCTATTTTTTCCTTTGGTAAAAGATGACTTACTGGAATTCCCCCAACTGTTGCATATTTTGGAAGGGGTACCATTAAATCTCCATGTGTTCCAAGTGTTATTGCTGAAACATCTTCATAGGCAACACCGAGCTCCATTGCAAGAAAAGCTCTAAATCTTGTTGAATCAAGGACACCTGCCATTCCAATTACCCTTTCCCTTTCAAAACCAGATAATTTGTAAGCAGCATATGTCATAGCATCAAGGGGATTTGTAACAATTATCAAAATTGCATGATTATTTTTCTTTTTTATTTCACCTATTACACTTTTTATTATATTAAAATTGGTATCAAGTAATTCTTCTCTTGTCATTCCAGGTTTTCTTGGAACACCTGCTGTTATAACAATTACTTTTGCCTCTTCAATTCCATCATAACTATTTTGTCCTTTTATATTTGGTGATATGTATCTTATAGGATTAGCATGGGTCATATCAAGGGATTTTCCCTGAGGAATTCCTTCAAGAATATCAATTAAAACAACATCACAGAAATCTTTTCTTGCCAATTCATTAGCACATTCTGCACCTACAAAGCCAGCTCCGATTATATAAACTTTTTCTTTCATTTAATTTTCCCTCCTTATTTCTATTTCGGGGGTTGAACCCACAATAAATTATAAAATAAATCCTCTGGAAAATTAAAAAATTTTTTATTTTTGTTTTTTATTATTTTTTCATAAATTTTTCTTCCACATAAAGTATTTTCATTTAAGATAAAATGAAAGGTAAATTTTTTAATAAGAAAATGATTATCTAAGAAATTCATAAGATTTAAAAGAGATTCAATCTGCTTAATTTCAATATTTTCTTCTTCAAAATTTCCAATAAGGGCAATACCAAGAGAATGATTGAATCTTTTAGTATGTGCACCCTCTTCCCCTATTTTCCTTCCCTCGAAAATTTTTCCATCAACCCCTATTATAAAATGATAACCTATTAATAAAAAACCCCTTTCTCTGTGCATTCTGTCTAAATAGTTTATATCTCCATTATATTCCTTCTGAGATGTTGCCGTATGATGTATAACATAAAAAGAGTGTTTTAATACTTTATTTACCCTTCCTGTGAGCCCCTTTTTTAACCACTCCTCCCTTTTTATAATATACAACTTCAAAATCTATAAATCAATTTTATACTTACTTTATCTTTCTCTGGTTCAAATTCACCTTTAAGTTCAAATTTATTTTTTTCTTTTAATTTTAGATGTATGAATGTGTAAATTGCGGAGAAAATATGATAGGAAATTATAAAGCCCTGAAAAAGTTTCATCCTTGATTCAATTTTTCTTTCCCTTTCCCTTCTATGTAAAAATTCATCCCAGGAAGTTGTATCTTTCCATGCCCATCTGTAAGGAACAGAATTTTCCCTTGCATACTCTTCCCAGATTAAAGGATTATCAGGATATAAAGCTCTTGCTTCTCTTAAAAGATATTCGTAATAAATATCATAATTATAGTAATTTTCAACAGCATTCCAGTAATTTTCATCATCAGTTCCAGCATAAGCAAAAGCTTTATTAAAAGCAAATATTTTATAATCTTCTCTTATTTCTTTTTTAGTTTTAAAATCATAAAAATAAAAAGATAAAAGAGAAATTTCTCCTGTAAAAAGAATTATAAACTCTCTGTCATTACCATAAATTTTTTCTCCAAGTCCAGGAATTAAAAGGGAAAATATTGCTCCTTTAACTGGATTTACAGAAAAAATTAAAAAAAGAGTAAAATTAAACATCTATTTCCTCCTCATAAGGAATTCTTGCACATCCTACAATTTTATCTTCTTCTTTAACCTTTATAAGTTTTACTCCCCTTGTGGACCTTGAAAGTAATGGTATATCCTCAGCTTTCTGCCTCAAAAGCTTAGATGAACTTGTTAAAAGAACAAGATGATCCTTTGGAGAAAAACTTCTTATCCATATTGCTTTTCCTGTTTTTTCATTTATTTTCTGCACAATCATACCCTTTGTTCCTCTCCCTTTTGCTTGTATCTCTTTTGGACTGAACCTCTTTCCATAACCCTTTTCTGTTACCACAAGAAGAGAATCACCTCCTATAAGAGTTCCTGCGACACATTCCGCATCCTTTGTGTTTATACCAATTACACCATAGCCTGTTCTTCCCATAGGTCTTACTATTTTTGATTTTATCCGTGTTGCAAGTCCATTTGATTTTAAAAGTATGATATCATCTTCATCTCTAACAAGGATTCCATCAATGGTTTCATCTCCTTCTTTTAATCCCTGAGCAATAATTCCCCTTTTACCAGCATTCTTGAAAAGTTCTAAATCCACTTTTTTTATTATTCCCTTTTTTGTGACAAGGAATAAATATAAACCTTTTTTAAATTCTGAAACAGGAATCATGTCAACAATTTTTTCATTTTCAGATAAATTTAAAATTGTATTAACGGGTTTCCCTTTGCCTCTTAAACCACTTTCAGGAATTTCATAAGCCTTTAGGGAATAAACCTTACCTTTGTTTGAAACAAATATTACATAATCATGAGAGAAGGCATAAAAAACATCCTCAGGGAAGTCATCCTCGTCAAGTAAAAGTCCCTTTTGTCCCTGTGTTCCTCTTGTTTGAGTTTTTAAATAAGAGCCCTGAACCCTTTTTATATAACCATTTTTTGAAAGCAAAATTAATATCTTTTCCTTTTTTATTAATTTTTCAATATCAATCTCTTCTGGTTCTTCTTCTTCAATATCTGTTCTCCTTTTATCTCCATATTTTTCTTTTATTTCAATTAATTCCTTCTTAATTTCCTCCATTAATAAGCTTTTATTTTCCAGAATGCCTTTTAATCTTTCAATTTCCTTAATTAATTTTTCATATTCCTCTTCAATTTTTGACATTTCAAGCCTTGTAAGGGTCTGTAATTTCATATCCAGTATAGCCTGTGCCTGCACTTCAGTTAATTTAAATTCTTTCATTAATTTTTCCTTTGCCTCCTTTGGATCCTTTGATTTCTTAATTAATTCTATTACCCTATCTATATCTTTAAGAGCAATCTTAAGTCCTTCAATAATATGAGCCCTTTCCTCTGCTTTTTTAAGTAAAAATTGTGTTTTCCTTATTGTCACCTCTTCTCTGTGTTTTAAATAATAATTGAGAAGTTCTCTTAGAGATAAAACTTTTGGCTCATTATCAACAAGGGCAAGCATTATTACTCCAAAACGATCCTGAAGCTGAGTATATTTAAAGAGCTGATTCAAAACAAATTTTTCAGAGATTCCTTTTTTCAGCTCAACAACAATTCGTAGTCCTTCTCTATCTGATTCATCTCTTATATCTTGAATACCTTCAATCTTTTTCTCCCTCACAAGTTCTGCTATTCTTTCAAGTAAACTGGATTTATTTACAAGATAGGGTATTTCAGTGAAAATGATTTTTTTTCTTCCTTTCTCTTCAATGAAGTATCTTGCTCTAACAGTGACTGTTCCTCTTCCTGTTTTAAAATAATCAATTATTCCCTTTTTTCCGAGTATAATTCCTCCTGTTGGAAAATCAGGTCCTTTTATTATTTCAAAAATTTCTTCATCTTTGCAATCGGGTTTTTCTATTAAATACAAAAGAGCATCAACTGTTTCAGTTAAATTATGGGGTGGTATATTTGTTGACATACCAACAGCAATTCCAGTTGAGCCATTTACTATTAAGTTAGGTAAAAGGGAGGGTAGAACAACGGGTTCTTTTAATCTTCCATCAAAGTTGGGAACAAAGTCTACTACCTCTTTATCTATATCTCTTAACATCTCCATTGCTATCTTTGAAAGTCTTGCCTCAGTGTATCTGTAAGCAGCAGGTGGGTCCCCGTCTATTGAGCCAAAATTACCCTGTCCTTCAATTAGAGGGTATCTCAGGGAAAAATCCTGAGCCATTCTTACAAGAGCATCATATACTGCCATATCACCGTGAGGATGGTATTTACCAAGAACATCACCTACCACTGTTGCGCTCTTTTTGAAGGGCCTTGTAGGTAATAAACCTGCTTCATACATTGCGAACAGAATTCTTCTATGAACAGGCTTTAATCCGTCTCTTACATCAGGAAGAGCTCTTCCGACAATAACACTCATTGCATAATCTATATAACTTATGGTCATCTCATCTTCTATTGGAGCACTAATAATTCTTTCAGACATTTATTATTTCCTCCTTTTGGTTTCTTTATAAAAATAGAAAAATAAAAAAATTCCAAGAAGTTTTTTCATAAAAAATTATAAGGTAAGAGACACTTTATTTTCAAAAACTTTAAGTTTTAAATAAATAAAAGTATTTTAGGAAATTATTATTCTTTTGCCTTTTATAATTTCCCCGATTATATAAAACTTGATTTTTTCATCAATTAAATTGTTTCTAACTGTATCAAAATCTTTATTATCTATTACAGCTATCATTCCAATTCCCATATTGAAGACCCTTAACATTTCATCTCTTGGCACGTTTCCTTCTTTTTCAATAATATCAAAAATTAAGGGTTTATCAATTTCCCTTATATCTATTTCAAAACCCAGTCCCTCAGGCATAATCCTTTTTAAATTTCCCTCAATTCCACCACCTGTAATATGGGCAAGTCCCTTTATTAGATTTTTTTCAATTAATGGGTATAGGATATTAAAATAACTTCTATGGGGTTTAAGTAAAAGTTCTTTTAGAGTTTTTCCATTGAATTTTTTTTCTAAATTATATTTTTTTAATAGAATTTTTCTTGCAAGAGAGTAGCCATTGGTATGAAGCCCTGTTGAGGGAAATCCAATAAGAATATCACCAATTTTAATTTTTTTTGGAAGTAAGTTTTCCTTTTTAATAATCCCTATACAGAATCCTACAATATCCCATTCATCTTTATTGTATATGTCAGGCATCTCAGCTGTCTCACCACCTAAAAGGGGTATATTACCGTTTTCTTTCAAAGCTTTTAACATTCCCTTTGCAATTTCTTTTACTATTTTCAAATCAAGATTTGATGAGGCAATGTAATCAAGAAAGAATAGAGGTTTTGCCCCTTGGCATAAAAGATCATTTACACAATGATTAACAATATCTTCGCCTAAAATTTTATAATTTTTTGCTAATCTTGCCACCTGAGTTTTAGTTCCAACACCATCACATGTGGCTGCAAGGAAAAATTCTCCAAAGTCGTAAATACCGGAGAATCTTTCTTTTTGTTTTGTTAATATTTTAAATATTTTTGATACATCTTCTGCCTTTTGTAAATCTACTCCTGCGTCTTTGTATCTCATGAATATCTGTATTTAATTTCCTTAAGGATTTTTTTAATACTTTCTTCTATAATTTTTGAAACCTCTATGTAAAATTTAAATTCTTTACCAAAGGGATCAGGTATATCAGATGGTTCTTCACCTGGATGAAGTAGTCTCACCTTTTCGTAATATCCCATTTTTTGGATTTCCCTCAAGTGTTTTTTTTCCATAACATAAATAAAATCAGCCCAATCAAGGTCATCTTTTTTTAATTTTTTTGTTCTGTAATAAGATAGATTTACATTGTAAAATTTTTGAAGAACTTTTAATGTATTTTCTGATATAGGAAGCCCATCATAAGTTGCAAGCCCTGCTGATTTTACATTTACTAATTCTTTTAATTCATTATCTAAAAGTGAATAAAAAATTCCCATTGCCATAGGTGACCTGCAGGTATTTCCTGTGCACACAAAGAGAATATTTGTTTTTATATCCTTTGAGATTTTTATTTTTTTTAAAAGAACATTTTCAATCTGACTTATTCCAACCGGTCCTTTTCTTATTAATTTAAATGGATATTTTGAGACATCAAGAATTGTAGATGAGATATTTCCATAAGAATCTTGAGGGTATACATAATCTACATATTTACCAAATTTTTCAAAAATTTCACTATATTTTATAATTTCCTTCTCACCTGATATGTTACAAGATGTCTGAACAAGAGGTCCAACTTCATTTATAAGTTTTAAAATAAGGGGATGAGATGGTATTCTTAAGGAAACTGTTTTTTTTTCCTTATGAACTAAATAATCAGGTAGATTATTTTTAGCTTTAAAAAGTAAAGTAAGTTGCCCTGGCCATAAATTATGGAATATCCTTTTTCTTGTTTCTGTTATGTTTTTTGCAAATTTTTTTATATCTTTGTTATCAGAAATAAAAAGTCCTAACACTTTTTCCTTTTCTCTTCTTTTGATTTTATAGATACGATTTACGCCCTCATAGGACCAGTAAGGAGTAACAAATCCGGAAACTGTATCTGTGGGAACTATTATAACTCCCCCTTTTTTAAGAATTTCAACAGCTTTTTTGAAACTTTTTTGAGGTATTTTAATTTCCAAAATAATAAATTTAGCCCGCGGCCGGACTCGAACCGGCGGCCTCTTCCTTACCAAGGAAGTGCTCTACCGCCTGAGCTACGCGGGCAGTTTCTTTATTATAATAGAAATATTTCCTCTTTTCAATAATTTATAGCATATTTGAATTTTTATTTTTTTGAGATTATAATTAATACACAAAATAAAGGTTCAAACCCTTTTAAGGATGATAAAATTTTAAATGCCCACAATTAACCAGCTTGTAAGACACAAGAGAAAACCAAAAAAGAGAAAATCTAAAAGCCCTGCTCTTGAGGGATGTCCCCAGAAAAGGGGAGTCTGTATTCGTGTTTATACAACAAGCCCTAAAAAACCGAATTCTGCTTTAAGAAAGGTGGCTAAAGTTAGACTTTCAAACGGAAGAGAGGTGATTGCTTACATACCTGGAGAAGGTCACAATTTGCAGGAACACTCTGTGGTTCTTGTTAGAGGAGGTAGAGTTAAGGACTTGCCTGGTGTTAAATATCATATAGTAAGAGGAGTTTATGACTGTGCAGGAGTTGCAAACAGAGCAAGTTCAAGAAGTCTTTATGGTGTGAAGAGAAAAAAGAAGGAGGGATAAAAAATGAGAAGAAGAAGAGCACCTGAGAGAAAAATTGCCCCGGATCCAGTTTATAACTCACCCCTTGTTGCAAGTTTTATAAATAATTTAATGTGGGATGGAAAAAAAACAAAAGCAATGAAGATATTTTACAAGGCTATGAATAGGATTAAAGAATTAACAGGTGAGGAGGGAATAAAAATTTTTGAAAAAGCAATTGAAAATGTTAAACCATCCCTTGAAGTCAGACCAAGAAGAGTAGGTGGAGCAACATACCAAGTTCCTGTTGAAGTAAGACCGAAGAGGCAGATTAGTTTAGCAATAAAATGGATAATAAGAGCTGCAAGAGCAAGAAGTGAAAGGGGTATGATAGAAAAATTGGCAAAAGAATTGATTGATGCAGCGAACAATGAAGGAGGAGCTGTAAAGACAAAGGAAAACACCCACAAAATGGCTGAAGCAAATAGAGCTTTTGCTCATTTTAGATGGTAAATATTTGAAATGGAATTTGGGGAGGAGCTGGGGGAAGATAATTTTTACTTAAAAATCATTCTAAAAAATTGATAACTATGGATTTAACAAAACTAAGAAATATTGGTTTTGCTGCCCATATAGATGCAGGAAAAACAACAACCACAGAACGAATTCTTTTTTACACACAAAGAATACACAGAATGGGGGAAGTGGATGAAGGGACAGCCACCATGGATTATATGATACAGGAAAAAGAAAGGGGTATTACAATACAAGCAGCAGCTACTTTTTGTGAATGGAAAGATTATTTAATCCATATAGTAGATACTCCAGGACATGTAGATTTCACAGCAGAAGTAGAAAGGTCTTTGAGAATTCTTGACGGTCTTGTTATAATTTTTTCCGCTGTAGAAGGTGTTGAGCCACAGTCAGAAACTATATGGAGACAGGCGGAAAAGTTTAATGTTCCAAGAATTGCCTTTATAAATAAGATGGATAGACAAGGCGCTGATCATTTAAGAGTTTTGGATCAGATAGAGAAAAAATTCAATATAAAGCCTCTTTTACTTGAATGGCCAGTTGGAATTGAATCTGATTTTTTAGGTGTATATCATTTTGTTGATTATAAAAAAATTTTATGGGATAAAGATGAATTAGGGACTCAATTTTCAGTTTATGAAATAGATGATTTGCCTGAAGAAGCAAAGAAATTTTATGAAGATATGATAATTATGCTTTCAGAAATTGATGAAAGTATTACGGAAGAGTATTATGAAAAAGGAATTCCCGAACCTCTTAAACTTAATAAAGCTATAAGAAAAGGTGTTTTGGAGAAAAGATTTTTACCTATCTTAATTGGTTCTGCTTTAAAAAATAAAGGTATTCAGCCTTTGATAGATGCAATATGTCTATATTTGCCTTCCCCGATTGATAGAGGAGAAATTAGAGGAATTGACCCATTAACCCGAAAGGAAATTTTGAGATACCCTTCACCCGAGGATCATTTTAGTGGAGTTGTATTTAAGGTTCAAATTTTTGAGGATATGGGGAAATTATGTTATTTGAGAATTTATTCTGGAAAAATTACTCAAAATTCAAAAATTTATAATCCAAGAACAAAAGAACTTACAAGAATTCAAAGATTATACAGACTTCATGCTAATAGAAGAAATGCAATAAAAGAAGCTCTCTGTGGAGAAATAGTTGGAATAGTTGGACCAAAGGATGTGAGAACAGGAGATACACTGTGCTCCCCTGAATATCCTGTGTTATATGAAGAGATGCTTTTCCCTGAACCTGTTGTTTCACAGGCAATAGAGCCTATTTCAGCGAAGGATTTAAAAAAGATTGAGGAAAGATTAAAATGGATGGTGGAGGAAGATCCAACATTTAGTTTAAAAATAGATGAGGAGTCGGGTCAGATAATAATATCTGGAATGGGTGAGTTACATCTTGAGATTATACTTGATAGATTGAGAAGGGACTATAAACTGGAATTCAGGGCACTTAAACCTCAAGTTCATTATAGAGAAAGTATATTAAAAAGAGCTGAAGTTATAAAGGAGGTGAAGAAAAGTATAGGAGGTGAAGAACAATATGGAAAAGTTAATCTTGAGGTTTTGCCTATAATGGATGCTATGAGGAATGAAATAATTATAGATAACAGTATAAATTTTACTGAAGAATTAAAAGAAATCGCAATGAATTCAATGAAGGAAATTCTTGATTTTGGAATTATAGCTGGTTATCCGATGATAAATGTGAAAATGAATTTAAAAAAAGTATATAATATTGAAAAATTAACACCTTTAGGTTTAAGATTAGCAATACATGAGGCGGGTAAGGAAGCAATAAAAAATGCTGAGCCTGTTCTACTTGAGCCTTATTCCTATGTGGAAATTACAGTTCCTCAGGAATATTTGGGAAATGTTATTCAGGATTTAATGCAGAGGGAAGCGACTATACTGGAAAAGGGACTGCTCCAGAACTCAGACTGGATAAAAGTTGTGGCTGAAATGCCCTTAAAGAATACTTTTGGATATGTTACAATCCTTAGATCACATACCAAGGGTAGAGCAGGCTTCTGGATGAAGGTGAAGGCATTTAGACCTTTAAAACTTGAAAAAAAAGAAATTTTATATTAAAATATTATTTTAAATTTCACTGTTGGGGATGATATAATATACCCCACGGATGGGTTCAACCCCCTAATTAAAAAATTTTTTGAAAAATGAGTAAACCCAAGTTTGAAAGAAAAAAGACTCATGTTAATGTAGGAACCATAGGTCATATTGACCATGGTAAAACGACTCTTACTGCTGCTATTACAAAGGTTCTTGCAAAACATGGTCTTGCTCAGGAGCAGGATTATGAGCAGGTAGCCAAAGCTGATGCAAAGCTTTTCAGAAGGGATGAGACAAAGATTTTGACAGTTAATCTTGCTCATGTTGAATATGAATCAGAAAAAAGGCATTATGCGCATATTGATTGTCCCGGACATCATGATTATATTAAAAATATGATAACAGGTGCTGCTCAGATGGATGGTTCAATTCTTGTAGTTTCAGCAGTTGATTCAGTTATGCCTCAGACAAGAGAGCATGTGCTTTTAGCGAGACAGGTAAATGTCCCCTATATAGTTGTTTTTGTTAACAAAGTTGATGCAGTTGATGATCCAGAAATAGTTGATCTTGTTGAAGAAGAGGTGAGAGATCTATTGAAAAAGTATGAGTTTCCTGGAGATCAGGTCCCGGTGATTAAAGGGAGCGCTTTAAATGCTTTGAAGTGTGGTTGTGGAAAGAAAGAGTGTGAGCATTGTGGAAAAATATGGGAATTACTTGATGCTATGGATAATTATATTCCTGATCCTATAAGAGAAATTGATAAACCATTTTTAATGGCAATTGAGGATGTTTTCTCAATTACAGGAAGAGGAACAGTTGTAACAGGTAGGGTTGAAAGAGGTATTTTGAGACCTGGTGAAGAAATAGAAATTGTTGGTTTTGGACCCACAAGAAAAACAGTTGCTACTTCAGTTGAAATGTTTAGAAAAGTTCTTGATGAGGCAAGAGCAGGTGATAATGTGGGTGTTCTTTTAAGAGGTATAGGAAAGGATGAAGTAGAAAGAGGTATGGTTCTTGCAAAACCTGGTTCAATAACACCCCATACAAGATTCAGAGCGCAGGTTTATGTGCTTACAAAGGAAGAAGGTGGAAGACATACACCTTTCTTCACAGGATATAAGCCGCAGTTTTATTTCAGAACAACTGATGTTACTGGAACAATAAAACTTCCAGAAGGAAGAGAGATGGTGATGCCTGGTGACCATGTAAACCTTGAAGTTGAACTCATGTATCCTGTTGCTATGGAAAAGGAATTGAGGTTTGCTATTAGAGAAGGTGGAAGAACAGTAGGAGCCGGTGTTATTACAGATATTATAGAGTAATACTATGCCATTTACAGAGAAAATAAGAATAAAACTCAAGAGTTTTGACCCGAGATTAATAGAGAAATCTGCTAAGAGAATAGCATTAACCGCAAGAGGAACTGGTGCAGATGTAAGGGGTCCTATACCACTTCCAACTAAAAAAACATTAATAAGTGTTATAAGAAGTCCATTTGTTCATAAAACTTCAAGAGAGCAGTTTTTCTATTCTCTTCATAAGAGATTGATAGAGATAGTAAATCCCACTCAGGAGACTGTAGAAAAATTATCAAAGCTAGATCTTCCAGCTGGGGTTGATGTTAAAATTGAAGTGAGCGTGGAAAAATGAAAGCTATTCTAGCAAGAAAAGTTGGTATGACAAGAATATTATATGGGGAGGAGATTACCCCTACCACTCTTTTGCATGTGGATAATGTATATGTTCTTGGATTAAAAACCAAGGAAAAAGATGGATATACTGCTATCAAACTCTGCATTGGAAAAAAGAAGAAAAAAAGAATTAAAAAACCTCTTTTAGGTGAATTTATAAAAGTTTTTGGTGAGAGAGAAGAATACCCTGCTGAAGATATAAAGGAAGTTAGGGGAGAGTTTGATCCCGGAATATTTAAAGTAGGCACTGAATTAAGTCCTTCTATATTTGAAGTGGGAGAAATAGTGGATGTTATTGGTTATACAAAAGGTAGAGGATTTTCCGGAGTTGTGAAAAGATGGGGATTTGCTGGAGGTCCTGCTTCCCATGGTTCCATGTCCCACAGGAGACCAGGTTCAATAGGACAAACAACTGATCCAGGTAGAGTTTGGAAAGGTAAAAAGATGGCTGGTCATTATGGTAATGAAAGGGAAACTATTCATAATTTAAAAGTTATATATCTTGATCCTGAAAATAAGCTTATAGGTGTTAAAGGTTCGGTTCCAGGACCAAGGGGTGGTATTGTAATTATAAGGAGTCCAAAAAGGGTAAGGATAAAATGAAAGCAAAAATTTATGATCTTGAAGGTAAAGAAATTGGTGAAAGAAAATTGCCGGAGAGTATTTTTGGATTAAAGCCAAATATTCATCTTCTCTGGCTTGTAACTAAGTATTATCTTTCAAGACAGAGAGAAGGAACTGCAAAGACGAAAACAAGGGGAGAGGTAAGTGGAGGTGGAAGGAAACCTTGGCCACAGAAACATACAGGATGGGCAAGACATGGTTCAATAAGATCACCCATATGGAGAAAGGGAGGTATAGTTTTTGGCCCAAGACCAAGAGATTTTTCAATAAGGGTTCCTTATAAAGCAAGGTTAAAGGCTTTATTTATCGCTTTAAGTGATAGAGCTAAAGAAGAGAGGTTAAAAATAATAAGTGGTTTATCTAATATTGGATTAAAAACAAAAGAAGGTGAAAAAGTTCTTTCCAATCTTTCTCTTAAAAATAAAAAGGTAATTTTACTTTTTGGGGACAATGAGAGGGATAAATTTTTAGCATTTAGAAATATTGAAGGTGTATTGTTCAAAAGGGCTATTGATGTAAATGCCTATGAAATTTTAAATTCTCAATATGTGGTTTTTTCTGAAAATGGTTTAAATGAATTTCTGAAATTAAGAGGGAGGATAGAAGGGTGAATAAAAGTCCATATGATATTATAATTTCGCCTCTAATTACTGAGAAAGGAGCTTTTTTGAGAGAGAAGTCCAATTATTATGTTTTTAAAGTAAGAAAGGATGCTAATAAAAAAGAGATAAAATGGGCTATTGAAAATTTATATAAAGTAAAGGTTGAAAAGGTAAGAACACAGATAGTAAAACCAAAGCCTAAAAGGTTAAGACACAGGTTGTATGGTAGAACATCCTCATGGAAAAAGGCATATGTTAAATTAAAAGAAGGTGAAACTATACCACTTTATGAAGGTGTATAGGAGGAAAAAATGGGAATAAAAAAATATAAACCGGTAACTCCTTCCCGCAGGTTTATGACAGGATATACTTTTGAGGAAATAACAAAAACAGAACCAGAAAAAAGTCTTCTTGTTCCTCTAAAGAAGACTGCCGGAAGAAATAATATGGGAAGAATTACTGCAAGGTTCAGAGGTGGGGGGCACAAAAGACTTTACAGAATAATTGATTTTAAAAGAGATAAATTTGGTATTCCTGCCAGGGTTTTAAGTATAGAGTATGATCCAAACAGAACTGCGAGAATTGCTCTTTTGTGTTACATAGATGGAGAAAAAAGGTATATTCTTGCTCCAGAGGGTCTTAAAGTAGGTGATGAAATAGTTTCAGGACCTGGTTCTCCTCTGAAGATAGGAAATACTTTGCCTTTAGCAGAAATTCCTGAAGGTATGGAAATTCATAATATAGAACTTGTTCCAGGAAGAGGTGGTCAGCTTGTAAGATCAGCGGGAAGTGCAGCTATAATATTAGCAAAGGAAGGAAATTATGCTCATGTTCAATTGCCTTCAGGTGAAGTGAGGTTAATAAATATAAAGTGTCTCGCAACTCTTGGAAGAGTATCAAATCTTGATAATGAAAATATCGTTATAGGTAAAGCAGGTAGAATGAGATGGATGGGAAGAAAACCTCATGTAAGGGGGACAGCCATGAACCCTTGTGACCATCCTCATGGTGGAGGAGAAGGAAGGACAAAGGGTAAAATCCCAAAAACACCCTGGGGAAAAATTACAAAAGGTAAAAAAACAAGGAATCCAAGAAAAACATCAAGTAGATTTATCATTAAAAGGAGAAAGTGATATGCCAAGGTCAAGTAAAAAAGGTGTTTATGTTGATCCAAAGCTTTTAAAAAAAATAATGGAACTCAAGCAAAAGGGAGATACTACACCAATAAAAACTTATTCCCGAAGAAGCACAGTTATTCCTGAAATGGTTGGTTTAACAATACAGGTTCATAATGGGAGGAAATTTATTCCTGTTTATATAACTGAATTAATGGTAGGTCATAAGTTGGGAGAATTTGCCCCAACCAGAACATTTAGAGGTCATAAGGGGCAAAGGGAAAAAGAAGCTGAAAAAGAAGGTGGTAAAAAAGAATGAAAGGGATTGCTAAAATAAAATATTTAAGAACTTCATATAAAAAATCAAAGAGGATTTGTGAGCTTGTTAAAGGAAAAACAGCTAAACAGGCTCTTGATATTCTTTATTTTCTTCCTCAAAAACCTGCAAAATTTTTATATAAAGCAGTTAAATCTGCCTGTAATTCATGGGCTGTGAAAAAAGGGGTGAAGTTTGAGGATGTTGATTTAAATAATTTATTAGTTAAGGTGTGTAAAGCTGATAAAGGACCTACATGGAGGATTTTAAGACCTGGTTTTAGAGGTTCCCCAGCTATCGCAAGAAGACATACTGCCCATTTTACAGTAATCGTAGAGGAGGTAAAATAATGGGTCAAAAAGTTCACCCTTATGGTTTTAGACTTGGTATTTATAAAGATTGGAAGGCTCACTGGTTTAGTGATAGAAAAAAAGAGTATGTTAAATATCTTGAGGAAGATATAAAGATCAGGCAGTATCTTAGAGAAAGGTATAAGGATGCAAGGGTTTCTGATATTGTAATTGATAGAGCCGGTGAACAGATTACTGTAACAATTCATACCGCATCACCTGGAATGGTAATTGGACAGAAAGGAAAAGAAATTGAACTTGTTAAAAAAGAGCTTTCGGCTCTTTTAAGGAATGAAAATATTACAATTCATGTGCAGGAAATAAGGGTTCCTGAACTGGATGCACAGCTTGTTGCTGATGGAATTGCAAGAAGAATAGAACAACAGGTATCTCATAGAAGGGCTATGAAAAGGGCTGTTTCACAGGCTTTTAGAATGGGTGCTAAGGGAATTAAAGTTCAATGCAAGGGTAGAATACAGGGAGCTGAAATAGCAAGAAAGGAAGGTTATATGCAGGGTAGAGTTCCCCTTCAAACAATAAGAGCTGATATTGATTATGGATTTGCAACAGCATTCACAAGGTATGGAACCATAGGTGTAAAAGTATGGATTTATAAAGGTGAAATCCTTGAAAAACCAGAACTTGAGGAGGTTTAAATATGTTACAACCTAAGAGAATGAAGTACAGGAAAATGCACAGGGGGAGAAGAAAGGGAAAGGCTATTGATGGATACTATCTTGCTTTTGGTGAATATGGCTTGAAAGCACTGGAGTCAGCTTGGATAACTGCAAATCAGATTGAAGCCTGTAGACTTGCTATAGGTAGATTTCTTAAAAAAGGTGGAAAGCTCTGGATTAGAATTTTTCCAGATAAACCGGTTACAAAAAAGCCTGCTGAAACCAGGATGGGGAAAGGAAAAGGTAATGTAGACCATTATGTAGCAGTTGTTAAGAGAGGAAGAATTTTATTTGAACTGGCAGGTGTTCCTGAGGAATCTGCGAGAAGAGCTTTTGAAATTGCTTCTCATAAATTACCAATAAAAACAAGATTTGTAAGTTATAAGGAGGGCGGAGTATGAAAATTTCTGAACTTAGGGAATTGAGCGAGGAAGAACTTTTAAAAACTTTGAAAGATTTAAAAGAAAAATTATTTGAATTAAGGACAAAGAAGGTACTTGGAAACATTGAAAATCCTATGGAAATAAGAAAAATAAAAAGGGATATTGCAAGAGTTAAAACAATTTTAAAAGAAAAATTTGGTAAACTATTTTAAATTTTTTAATATTTTTCTTGGTAATGAAATAGCTGTTGATTTAGGAACGGCAACTACTCTTATTTATTTAAAAGAAAAAGGGATTGTTCTTGATGAGCCTTCTGTTGTTGCTGTTGAAAAAGAATCAGGTAAGGTTATAGCTGTTGGAAATGAAGCCAAAAAAATGCTTGGAAAGACCCCAGGAGAAATTGTAGCTGCAAGACCAATGAAAGATGGAGTTATTGCTGATTTTGTTCTTGTTCAGGAGATGCTTCACTATTTTATTACAAAAGTTACAAAAAAATCCCTTTTTTTGCATCCGAAAGTTTTAATATGTGTTCCCTCAGGTATTACAGAGGTTGAAATGAGAGCAGTGAAAGATTCAGCAATTCAAGCAGGAGCAAGGGAGGTTTTTCTTGTATCAGAACCAATTGCAGCTGCTGTGGGTATAGGTCTTCCAATTTCGGAACCTGTTGGTAATATGGTAATTGATATAGGTGGTGGTACCACAGAAATTGCGGTTATTGCTTTAAATGGAATTGTTTCAAATGTTTCTATAAGAACTGCCGGTGATGAGCTAGATGAGGCAATTGTTGAGTATGTTAAGAGAAAATACAATGTGCTTATAGGTGAGCAAACAGCAGAAAAGATTAAAATAGAAATAGGAAATTGCATACCCATTGGAGAGGAAAAAGAAATGGAGGTAAGAGGAAGAGACCTTGTAAGGGGGGTTCCGAGAACTATAAGGATTACTTCCTCTGAAGTTAGAGAGGCTTTAAAAGAGCCTCTTTCACAGATAATAGATGCTACCAAAAAGGCTCTTGATAAAACTCCCCCTGAGCTTTCCTCCGATATTATTGACAGGGGGATTTTTTTAACAGGTGGGGGTGCTTTGCTTAAAAATTTAGATGCCTTATTACAGGAAGCAACAGGTCTTCCTGTTAGGATTGCGGATGATCCAAGGACTTGTGTGGTAAGGGGGGCTGGTAAAATTCTTGAGAATTTATCTTTTTATGAAAAAGTTCTTTTAAAAGAGAGAAAGAAAATTATTGAATAAAAATTTTTTTGCATTTTTATTAATTCTTCTTTCTCTTCTTTCCTTTAAAAAAAATTTTAAGGATTTTCTTGATAGAAAAATAGAAAGTTATATCTTTTATCCTTATTTATCCCTTTATAATGAAATACATTCTTTTTTTTACATAAGAAAAGAAAAAATTGAGGGCTTGAAGTTTTCTCTGCGAAAAAATGAGAATGTCCCAATATTTGTTAATTTTCCCCTTTACTACGATAACTTTCCATATCCAGAAAATATTATAATTAAGGGAAAAGGTGAAAAAGGTGATGTTGTTATTTCAAAGGCAGGGCTTGTTGGAAAAGTAGTTGAAAAAAATGGAGATCTTTTAAAAGTAATAACAATTTTTAATAAGGAATTTAAATGCTCCTTGATTTCAAAGTATAATATTTTATCATTATACCAGGGAACTGGTGAATTAAGAGGAATAGTAAATTTTTATCCAACCTGGGGAGAATTGAAAAAAGGAGATACTCTTTATACTTCTGGTTTAACTGAAAATTTTCCTAAGGGTATTCCAGCTTTTATTGTGGATAGTTTTGTTGAAAAAAAAGGTGAAATATTCTATGAAATATATGTTAAACCTGTATGGAAACCTGAAAAGTATGAATTTTATTATACTATTCCTCCTAAGCCATGATTAAATTTTTAATTTTTATTTTTAATTCCTTTTTTTTGTTACCTTTTATAAGAATTTTTTTTCCTGAATTTTTTATAGATTTGCCTTTTATATTAATTTATATTCTAACTATTGATGAAATTAAATTACTTAATTTTTTTTATCTTTTTATTTTTGGTATTTTAAATGATTACTTTTCTAAAATCCCCCTTACTTTTTTACTCCTTTTAATTTACTTTGCTTATGCTTATTTAAGAAATAAGATAAATTTTTCTCTTTTAATTACTAAATTATTAAGAGATGTTTTTTTATTTATTCCTTTAATTTTTTTTAAGGGATACACAGTTTTTCTTTTTTCTTTTTTAATTTTCTTTATAATACATATTGTGCCATGGAAAAGGATTTTAATGATAAAATTTTAAGATTCTTTTTAATTTTTCTTTGTCTTTTATTTATTTATAAACTTTTTGAATATCAGGTATTAAAAGGAGAATTTTTTGAAAACAAAGCAATAGAGATTAAATCAAAAAAAATAAGGATTCCTTCTAAACGGGGTAAAATACTTGATAGAAATGGTTTAGTTTTATCATTCTGGAGAACAGGTTTCAGATTGTTAAAAGAAGATTCAGTTTATATGGAAGATGTTCAATTTGATGAGATTGCAAAATATCTTGAAGACCCTGATTCTTCAAAATATTTTAGTGTTTATACTTTTTTATATAGGTTTTATCCTTTTAAATATCATTTTGCCCAAACTATCGGTTTCACTGGTTTGCCGGATAAAGGGGATGTTGAAAAGGGAATAGATCCTCTTTTAAGAATAGGTAAAAGTGGTCTTGAAAAATTTTATGATGATATGTTAAGGGGTAAAGATGGTTTTAGGTTTATTTTAATTGATGCAAAGGGCAGGGTATATAATAAGGAAACAAGACCACCTATTGAAGTTATTGATGGTAAAGATATAGAAGTTTCTCTTGATATTGAACTTGGAAAATATATTGACTCTATATTTAAACCTTATGTAAAGGGGGCATGTGTTATACTTGATCCCAATACAGGGGAAGTATATGCTTTATATTCAAAACCTTCTTTTGATTTAAATCTTCTCACTGGAAAAACTGAAAAGGAAGAATTAGAAAAAATTATAAGGGATTCACTTCATCCTCTTTTAAATAGATGTATTCAGGGACTTTATCCCCCTGGAAGTATTTTTAAAGTTATAACAGCTTTAATTGCCCTTGAAGAGGGATTAATTGATACAAGTGAGGTAATAAAATGTAATGGTGAGTATAAATTTGGAAATAGAATTTTTAAAGACTGGAAGGAGGAAGGACACGGATTTGTTAATTTTTATAAGGCTATAGAAGTTTCCTGTGATGTTTATTTTTATGAACTTTCGAGAAGAATTGGGTTAAAAAGATTTTTAAATTATTTTGAGAATTTAAAAATTTTTGAGAAAACTGGAATAGATCTTCCTGAAGAAAAAAGGGGTTTCTTTCCAACTTTTTCTTATTTTGAAAAAAAATACGGTAAATATGGTTATGGAGAAGGTAATGCATTAAATCTTGGTATAGGTCAGGGTGAGATTCTTATGACCCCTTTACAGATTGCTTTACTTTTTTCAGCAATAGCACTTGATGGAAAGGCAAGAAGACCACACGTTTTAAAAGATTTAAATACGGATTATTTTGAATTGCCATTTAAAATAGAAAACATAAAAATTTTAAAAAGAGGTATTTTCAGAGTAGTCCAGGGTGAAAAGGGAACAGGTAGGCTTGCAAGTATAAAGGGAATAAATATTGGGGGTAAAACAGGAACAGCTCAAAATCCGCTTGGTAAAGATCATGCACAGTTTGTAGCTTTTTTCCCTTTAGAAAATCCGAAGTTTGTTATTTATTTAATAGTGGAAAATAGTGGAATGGGTGGTGAAATAGCTGCTCCAATGGCAGGTAAAATCATAAACTGGATTAATGAGAGGTATCTTAAATCCCTATAATAGAATTTTTATTCCCTATCTTTTTATTTCTATTCTTGGAATTTTAAATATTTATTCAGTTTCAAGGTCCTTTGGTGATTACCTTTTTTACAGGCACATAACCTATTTTTTTCTTGGGTTAGTAGTATTTATTTTTTTAAGTAGAGTAAAATTGCCTGAATGGAAGGAATTTTCATATATATTTTTTTCTATAAGTATTTTTCTTCTTCTGTTTGTTTTACTAAAGGAAAAGGGAATTAAAAGGTGGCTTTTTATAGGGAATTTTTCTTTTCAGGTTTCTGATGCCTGTAAACCGCTTTTAATCTATTTTCTCTCCATGGTTTTTTCTTTAAACAAAAAAAGAGGATACATTGATTCCTTTAAACTTTTATTTTTGCATATTTTACCATTTTTTCTTATTCTTATTGAGCCTGATCTTGGTTCTGCTTTTTTTTACATTTTCCTTTTTGCCTTCTATCTTATTTTTTCTTCTTTTAATATTAAAGTAAAACTTTTTTATATTTTTGCTTTTTTATCTTTAATTTTTTCCCTTAATTTTTTTGCCTTTTTTATTTTTTCTTCTTTATTACTGCTTTTTATTATAATTTTTTCAAAGTTTCCAATGGGTGATAAAATTTTATTAACTTTTTCTGTATTAATACCTGGTTTAACAGTTCCTTTTATTTATAATAACCTTTTGAAAGAATACCAGAGGAAAAGGAT
>JBDRZP010000018.1 GCA_039804025.1 candidate division WOR-3 bacterium | reverse complement strand
AACAAGGTCAATATCAACATCGTGGGTTTTGAGCCTACCTATGAGGGATTGAAAATAACTAAAAGAAGGAATTTTTTCTAATGGGCTCCTTACAGCCTATAAAAGGCAAGACAATATGGAGACGATGAGATTGCAGGGGATCCCTTTAAATAGATAAATGTATGAATCTTTTATAGGCACAAGAAAACCCTTCAGAAATTCAATCAATTCTTTTTGATAGGAACATATGGACTTTAAAAGAGGCGAGGAGATGGTTTAAAGAGCATGATTTTCAATATAGAACTTATGAAAGGACAAAAAATTATTATAGATTTCCACAACTCCCGGCAGAAAATTTTGAAAGATTTAGAATAAAAGATTTTGGAAAAGGAATAAAAGCAGTTATAGGATTTGTAGAGGATTTGCAAGAAAATATTGAAGAGGATTATAATATAAGTATGGAAAATTTAAAAATAAATCCAGAAGAAATTGAGAAAATAAAAGAAGAGGCGATAAAGTTGTATAAAAATGCAGAAGAGACATTAAAAAAATCTCCTTTGGATGATGAAGGAGAATATTATGAAGAAATAAAATATGTTCAAGAAGCTTATGGGGCTTTATGGCTTTCTATTTTAAAGGCTCTTGATTATGCATTATTAAAGACAGGGAAAATAGACGAAGAAAAACTTCCTCAAAGTGCTGATGGATATAGAGATTGTATAAATAAGTATTTATTACATAAAGATGGGGATTTAAGAAGAAGATTTGAGAATTTATATAAAAAAATCCATATCGCGGGCTATTATAGAGGGTTAGAAGCATCAAAAGAAGGAATAAAAGTAGATTTTGAAAAAGCAAAAAAATTTCTTCAAAAATTAGGAATAGAAGTTGAAGATTAGACACTTAAACCCAGAAAGCAATTTTTTATTTAAATGAAGTTTACAATGTTCCTTATGATGTTCTTTCATATGCTTTCAAGGTTTCAAGGGCAACAATTAAAAGAATAAAAAAGAAAATTTAAAGAAGAGGACCAAAAATTAATATAAAAAAAATAAAATATATTATTTCAATTTTGAATTTTAATATCCTTTAAGGCAGTAAACATTAAAAATGAATAAATCCGAAGAAAATCTTTTGACAAATATAGAAAGAAAATTAAGTGAAAAATTAAAGAAAATTTTAGAAAAACAAAAGGAAGGTTTTGAAACTATCTATATAAGAAATGGGATGCGAGAAGAGGAATATAGATACGGTTTGGAAATATAAGAAAATAAAAAATCTCAGGAATAAAAAAGCATGAGTATTCACAGAGAGTTTTTACTGATTTTTATCAAAATTGAATTATATAATAGTAAAATAATATATGTAATTATAAAAAATGTGATTGATCTATACATGGTTTGTGTTTCACAAGAAAAAAGAAAGAATCCAGACTGGTAGAGAGGAATATAATAAAAGAATGTGGACTATGAAAAATTTTAAAGAGATATTATATAAAATTGTTTGAAAAATATGATGCTTATTCCCCTGATAAAGTATATCTGCATGCTGGCACAAAAGAAGGAGCCAAAAATTTAGGTCTTAATACAAAAGGGAAAAAAGCATTACAAATTAATGAATTACCAAAAGAACTTAAGGACCTTAGCCCAATAGAAATTGAAGATATTCTTTGTATTTATAGAGATAAATTTTAAAAATCTAAAAAAAGAAAAAAATGTGGAAAACAATTTAAAGAATGCTATGGCGATGTTACTTTAATAAAGAGACCAAAATCCTTTAAAATACAAAAAATGGGAAAAGGGAAGTGCGGGTTAAAAAAAGTATAAAGTTATATTAATTTCCTATTATCTCTCAAATAAGCAAAAACGATAAAAATGGCAAAAATTATTGATAATATAAGTTCTGTTATCCCTATTCTTTTTAAAGAAAGGGGCCTATCAAATTTTCTCAAAACAAAAAAATATGATTTAAAAAAAGTCGGTAGCACTGAAATAAAACTTAAATAAGGAAGAAAACCTCTATATGAAAAATAAAGGGAAAATAAAAGAAATAAAGTATGATATAAAAGAGAAACTTTCCCTACCCTTAATCTTACAGAAAATTTCTCTGATAATATGTTTTTATTCCTAACAAGATACCTGACATGAAAAACACTCCCGGAAAAAAATAGAAAGGTAAATATAAAAAGAAATATTCCATCTCTATCAATAACTCCCTTTGAAATGTAATAAAAAGAAGGTAAAAGAAGACTAAGCCCCAATATTCCAAAAATCTCAGAAGGCACTGACAATTCCTGACGATTAATTGAAAAATAAAAACTGATAAGGGTAATGAGTAGGGCAAGTAGAGCTATAAAAATTAATAAGTAATATTTATAGATAATTAAAAGAAACGAAAAGGTTAAAAGAATTATTATTAAATAGATAAAAGAAATCTCAAAAATTTCCTTTCTTCTTTCATCCCCTTTTCTTAATTTTAAAAATAAGCTTATGTTTTCCCGCATTAGAAAGGCAAAAAAACTTGAAAGAAAAAGTAAAAGAAAAGGTAAAAGTTTAAAATTCTTTGAACATAAGGTTCCTGTAAATATTGAGATAAAAAATATTGACCAGGCTCCGTGCTTTTTAGGAAAGGTCCTATTTATAATTTTTTTCCATTTCATGGATGAGTTCATGATATTTTTCATGAACCCCTTCTCCAATAACTTCCTTTTCAAATTTTTCAAATTTTTCTAAAAGTTCTTCCTGAGTTTTTTTATCAATATGAATATCTGCCATATTAAAGAGTATATTATCCTCTTTAAAAATATGATTCCTTAAAAGCCCTATATAAGAAATTGCATCTTCCTTAAATTTTTGAAAGTTATTTTCTTTTATTGCAGAATCCATTCCCTTTATGAAGTTTCTCCCCTCTATGTGTTCAAAAAGCATAACACCAATAGGACCTCCTTCCCTCGGAATACCAGCTCTTTCCATTTCAGGAAATAACATATCCTCTTCCTTACCATGATGACATTTATCAGCAAAGTTTTTAAAGAAATCAATCATTTTTTCAGCATCACCCTTATTAAATTCGTTTTCTTTTGCTTTCTCACAAAACTTTTCAAGAACATTAAGCATTCTTTCAATTAATCTGTGTTCATTTTTTAAAATATCTGTTGGTTTCATTTTTTACCTCCTTTAAGTTAGGATTCCTTATTATACTTTATGCTATTAAAAAATTCAAGTATATAATAAAAGAAATTATTCCTTTGAAATTCAATATTTTTTTGTATTAAATTTATACTTTTATATTTTTTAATGAATATAAAAAGAAATTTAAATATTTCCCTTTTTGAAGGAATTGTTTCAGGTATTCATGCAGGCATATCCAATGGAGTTTATATAACTGCCTTTGCTGTTAAGATAGGAGCTTATGCCCATGATGTTGCCTTTATGAGTTCCCTTTTTAATATCTCATTTGTTTTTTCCTTTATTTCTGTATTTTTTCTTTTTCTTTTGAGAAGACCGATGACAATAGCAGGATTAACAGGATTTATTTCAAGGGGAATATGGATTTTATTCTTTTTTGAGATTTTCTGGAAGGTTAAAATTCTTTTTTTAATAATTCTTTTATCAGGAATATTTTTAAACATATCTTCCACTGCCTGGAGTTTCTGGTTCTCAAATATTTTAAAGGGTCTTGATTCAGGAAGAGGGGAATACCTCGGGATGAGGCTGGGAGTTATAACCCTTGCCCAATCCTTTTCTTTTTTTGTAGTGGGTATACTCTTTGAAAGAATAGGTTTCAAAGTTCTTTTTGTTATTTTATTTTTCCTGTCTGTTGTTTCTCTTATTCTTTATTTCTTTCAGGAGGAGATAAAAATAGAAGAAAAATTCAGTGTAGGTGAATATTTAAATGAAATTATTAGGGATAGAGAATTTGTTAAATTTATTACTTATATTTTTATTTTTAATCTTCTCATAAACATAACAGCCCCAATGTTTGGATACTATGCTGTAAAGTATATGAAACTTACAAATTTAGAGATAGCACTATGGACTGTATCAATGGGTTTAGGTAGTGCTATCTTTCAACCATTTTGGGGAAAATTTGTTGATAAGATTTCACCGAGAACAACTTTAAAGATAAATCTTTTTTTTATAACAATAATTCCTATAATCTGGATTATAAGACCCCCTTGGATGTGGTATTTTATTTATTTAGATGGTTTTTTAAGCACCTTTGGATGGGCAGGAATAAACCTTGCCCATTCATATATAAATTTAATGTTAATAAAAAATCCCCTATACCAGGTAGTTTTTTTAACAATAGGAGGTATAGGAAGTTTTATAGGAAACAATCTCGGTGGAATTTTTGTTAAAAGCTTTAAAATTGAAGAAATAGGAATTAAGGTCTCCTTTTTTCTTTCTTCAATTTTCAGATTTTTTCTTGCCCTTTATCTTCCCAAATTTTTTATAGGAAAAATTATGCCAACAAAAAGAGCAATTTTTTACATAATAAAATATCTTTTAACAAAGTTTTTGACAAGGTAAATAAGAGTATTAAAATATGTCAATATTCGGAGGTGAAACTATGTGTATTATGATAGCGGATTTGTTTTTTGATCTGTTTTCAAAAAAATGAATTTTATCAGGATAAAAAAAATAACTTTCACCCCTTTCCACTTTAATTTTCTTTTTTCCAAACTGAAAATAAACAGCTCCCTTTAGAACAAAACCACCCTCTTCTCCTTGATGCGGTGATTCTACCCTTGTTGATGTAAAGGGAGGAATCTCAACTTTTAAAATGTCAAAGGATTTGTTACCCCCGAAAGGCGTTAAAAGGGTAAGATTTATATTTTCCTTCTCAATAAATTTATAATCAAACTTTCCAAATTTAAAAAATACTCCCTTTTCCTCTTTTTCAAAAAATTCAGAGAAGGAAAGACCAAGGGCATCAAGAATTGATTTAAAAGTTGAAATTGAGGGAGTTATTTTACCCCTCTCAATCTGGGAAAGGGCTGACTTTGTTACACCTGATCTCAGGGAAAGTTCCTTTAAAGTTAAACCCTCACTTTTTCTTATTTTTCTTATTTTTTCACCTATTTCCCTTTCAAAGGACATATTGAATTTTAATTTATTTTTGAAAAAGTTTTCCACAAACTCTTGACAAATTGTTTTTTTTAATTTATTATTATTAACTGAAAATTTTGTTAAGTAAAATAAAACTTTAAAGGGATAAAAAATGGAAATAATAAAAGAAGATAAAAACAAGGATACCTTAAGGGGGGATGAACCTCCCCCCTCGCCTGTCCTTCTCAAAAAGGAAGAAAAATACTTCTGGCAAAAATTGCCCCTCTATCAAGATGTTCCACCTGAAATTTTCTATGACTATAAATGGCAAATAAGAAATTTAATTAGGACTCCTGAACAATTATTTGAAGCTTTTCCTTTTTTAACTGAAAAAGAAAAGAGAGATATAAGACTTGTTGCGAGAAAATTTCCAATATTAATTTCTCCCTATTATCTTTCACTTATTGATCCTGAAAATCCTGATGACCCTATAAGGAAACAGGCAATTCCAAGTATTGATGAATTACATGATTATAAAGGGGTAAGAGACCCTCTTGAAGAGGAGGAGGATGAAGCTGCCCCTGGTTTAATTCACAGATATCCTGATAGAGCTTTACTTATTACAACAAATTTCTGCACAACTTACTGCAGGCACTGCACAAGAAAAAGATTGCTCGGTAAAGGCGGAACTGTTAAAGTTTATCAGGAATTTGATAAGGTTTTGAACTATTTAAGAGAACACCCTGAAATAAATGATATAATTCTTTCAGGTGGAGATCCTCTAACCCTGCCAATTCTGAAACTTAAATTTATACTTGACGGACTAAAAACTATTCCTTCTATCCAGGTAGTAAGACTTGGTTCAAGAGTTCCTGTGACTCTTCCTATGAGACTGTTTGATCAAGAGCTATTAAATCTTTTATCCCAGTATGATTTTCTATGGTTGAATACCCACTTTAACCATCCAAAGGAAATAACCGAACTTTCTAAAAAGGCAGTTTTAAATTTATTAAAGTGTGGAATACCTGTTAATAACCAGTCTGTTTTATTAAAGGGAATAAATGATAATGTGGAGACAATGAGAGAACTTTTAAAAGCTCTTTTAAGGATAAAGGTAAGACCCTATTATTTATTCCACTGTGACCCTACAAAAGGAGTTTCCCACTTCAGAACATCTGTTTATAAGGGAATAGAGATAATTGAAGGTTTAAGGGGGCATATTTCAGGACTTGCTATTCCCACTTATGTTGTTGATGCGCCCCATGGAGGTGGTAAAATTCCTGTTATGCCAAACTATGTTATCTCAATGTCAGAGGATAGGATTGTTCTCAGAAACTATGAAGGAATGATAATATCCTATACCTGGAATGGTTCTGAAAGAGAAGGAAGGCAAAAAGGTATAAATAAAGAAGGTATCTTTGGTCTTTTAAAGGGTGAAAAGGAATACTTAATTCCTGAAAAAACTTATCGAATGGAAAGAAGAAGAATCAGAAAATAGTTTAATTAAAAATTAATTTATTTAAAAATTAAATTAAAATTTTTCTATGAAAATTGGAATAACCTATGATTTAAAACCTAAAGAAGTGCCTCCTCATTTGCCCGAGGATATATTTGAGGAGTTTGATTCAGAAATAACTGTTAATTCTCTAAAAAAAACGATAGAAAGTTTTGGTTTTGAAACTATACTTTTGGGTAGTGGAAAAGATTTTATAGAGAAAATTTTAAAGGAAAAGGTTGATTTTATCTTTAATATTGCTGAGGGGTTTGGAACAAGATCAAGGGAAGGACATGTTCCATCAGTATGTGAAATGCTCAATATCCCTTATTCAGGTTCTGACCCCCTTGCTTTAAGTATTACCTTAGATAAAGAGTTATGTAAGAGATTTGCTAAATCCATTGGTGTGAGAACACCGAGTTTTAAGGTTATTAAAAGTTTAAAGGAACTTAAAAATTTTAAATTTAAAGATTTTCCCTGTGTTTTGAAATTAAAAAATGAGGGTTCAAGCATAGGATTAAGACTTTCCTCAAAGGTAAATAGTCTCGATGAATTAAAAGAAAAAGCAAAAGAACTTCTTGAAAAATACAGAGAGCCTGTGCTTGTTGAAAAATTTGTGCCCGGAAAAGAAGTAACCGTAGGTATAATTGGAAATGAAAAAATTAAATTCTTTGGATTGATGGAGATAAGACCAAAAAGATTAAAGGAAGAAGATTTTCTCTATTCCCTTGAAGTTAAGAGAAATTATAAGGAGGAGGTTGAATATATTGTTCCACCTGAAATACCTGAAGAAAAGAAAAGGGAAATAAAAAGGTATGTTTTAAAACTTTTTAAAGCCCTTGATTTAAAAGATTTTTCAAGATTTGATTTCAGGTTTGACGAAAATTTTAACCCTTATTTTCTTGAAATAAATCCACTTCCTGGTCTTAACCCTGAAACAAGTGATTTTCCGATTATGGCTTATAAAATGGGTTTAAGTTATAGAGAAATCATAGAAAAGATTTTAGAGAGTGCCTTTGAAAGATATGGAATTAAAAAATAAAAAAATCTGCATTCTTTACAACGAACCCAAGGAATCAGATTTACCTGATAGAGCTTCTGTTATGGATGAGGTTAATCTTGTTAAAGATACACTTTTAAACCTTTCCTGCGAAGTTTTTTTATTACCTGTTGATAGAAAACTTGAGTGGATAGATATTTTAAAAAAGAAAGGTTTTGATGTTGTTATTAATTTGTGTGAAGATTTTGAAGGAAAACCCGAAGGTGAAAGCTGGGTAGCAGGTATTCTTGAAACCCTTGAAATTCCTTATACCGGTTCCCCTCCTGAATCCTTTTCTTTATGTCTTGATAAGGTTAAAGCAAAAATTTTAGTAAGCCATTATGGAATTAAAACTCCTAAATTTTTTGTAATAGGTGAGGAGGATAAAATTTTTTTCCCTCTTATTTTAAAACCAAGAAAAAGTGATTCAAGCCTCTTTATTGAAAAGAAAAATGTAATTTTTAATGAAAAAGATTATAAAAGAAGGATTAGAGAACTCGAAAAATACAATGTTCCTTTTTTTGCTGAAGAATATATTGATGGAAGAGAATTTAATGTTTCAATTTTTGATGATAGGGTAATAGGAATAGGTGAAGTAATCTTTAAAACAGAACCAAGAATTTTAACCTATAGTTCAAAATGGGATAAAAATAGCGAAGATTATGTTTTAACACCTGTTATTTACCCAGCTGAACTTGATAAAAAAAAGGAAAAGGAGATTGAAAATATATCCTTAAAAATTTTTAATATACTTGAAATGAGGGATTACGGTAGGATAGACTTAAGAATGGATTTTAAAGGCGAAATTTTTTTTATTGAAGCAAATCCCAATCCTGATATTTCAAGGGATTCTGGCTTTTATAAAGCCCTTGAATTTAGAGGAATTTCATATTCTCATTTTATAGAGAGATTGATAGAAAGAGCTTGTGAGAGAAGAAAATTATGAAAACTCTTGAATTAAAAGTAACAAAACTCTCAAAGGAGGTAAGGTCTTCTTTTATTGATATATTAAATAGAACTCCTGATTTTAATGAAAAGGACAAAAAGACCTGTTTATATGTTTTTGATGGAATTGAAAGGGGAGAATACGAGGGGATAGGTATTTTTGAAAATGGTAATTTACTTGGATTTATTCTTTTTTCAGAGAATTTTCTTGCTGATTCTGTAATGGAGCTTTTATGGATTGTGGTTGACCCTAATTTTTACGGTCAGGGGATAGCAGAGATTTTATTTCAAGAATTTTTAAATGAAGTTAATAGAAGAAAAATAAGAATGATAGTTCTTGAAACACAGGAAAAGCATAAGAGGGCAAGAAGGTTTTATGAGAAAATGGGTTTTAAAAAAGAGGCAGAGATTAAGGATTTTTATAGAGTAGGTGAGTCAAAAGAAATCTGGGTTAAAAGACTTTAAGAATTTTTTTTAATAAAACAGTATAATCTGTAAATACCGTTATCCCATCTCCATACATTGATAAAAATTAATCCATAAAACATTATATAAGGATTTTTGAAAATTTCTGTTAAAATTGAAAAGATAAAGATAATAAAAACAATTAAATCCCTTGTGTCTCTTATAATATGCCTTCTAAAACCTTTTGTATTTTTTACAATAAACTGAGTTAAAAGTCTTGTCATTATTGTAAAGGATGTAATAAATAAAATTAAAAAATTATTAAAATTGTATTTTGAAAGAGAATACCCAAGTGAAAAAGCTGCAATTGAATCAACTATGTAGTCACTTACAGTATCAAGAAGTGCTCCACCTTCAGAAGTAAGATTTTTCTTTCTTGCAATTTCTCCATCAATTCCATCACAAATTGAAGCTAATTGATAGAA
Organism: candidate division WOR-3 bacterium; assembly: GCA_039804025.1. Lineage (NCBI taxonomy): Bacteria > Pseudomonadati > Caldifarciminota > Caldifarciminota bacterium. The sequence continues at coordinate 35,824 of JBDRZP010000018.1, read as the reverse complement.
AAAACCTGTTAAAAGAATACTTCTTAAAATTCCTGATAAAATAAGAAAAAAAGAAAAGAGTATTAAAAATATAAGAGTTATCTTATTTGGATGTATATTTTTTTTAATAATTATTTTTGTAAAAAGTGAAGAGAAGTATCTGTTTATGTGTTTTGATACAATTCCATCCTTTGGTTTTGAATCGGGGTGAGCCTTAAATAAGATCATTTTTTTTAAGGTCTTCCATTAAAATATTTAAAGTTTCATCCTCTTTCAATTTCCCAGTATCTAAAACAAGGGAGTAGGGTTCAAAGTTTTTCATCAATCTATTATAAAATTTAAGTAGCTTTTCTTTCCCTTTTGGTTCTAAAAAATTTTTATCCCTTTCAAGTATAATTTCAAAGGGTGGGTTTAAAAGATAAATCCTGAAAATTATTTTTCTCCTTTTAAGAAATTTAATTACTTTTGATATTTCCTTTTTTGAGGTAAAAGAGTAGTCAAGAATTAAGGAATATCCTTCTTTTATAAGTTCCTTTGTAATGTTATAAAATATTGAAAATCTCATTTTTTTCTTTTCAAATACTTTTTTTATTTTAAAAATTTCGTCATATTGAAGTAATATAAATCCCTTTTCTTTTAAATTTTCAAAAAGTTTTTTTGCTAAACTTGTTTTTCCTGATCTTGGTATTCCTCTGAATATAATCACAGATTGTTTATTCATTAAAATTTAGACTTAAATATTAAAAGAATTTTAAGATTTTTCTCAAGTTCTGGTATAATTATTTTTTAAAAAGGAGAAAAAATGAAAGTGGTTATAATTATGGGTTCAAAGCAGGACCTTGAACATTCAAAAAAGATCGCTGAAAAATTAAAAGAGTTTGAAGTGGAATGTGTTTTAAGGATTGCCTCTGCCCATAAAACACCTTTAAAAGTCCTTGAAATTTTGAAAGAATATGAAAATGAGGATGCTGTATTTATAACCGTTGCTGGGAGAAGTAATGCTTTAAGTGGTTTCGTTGATGCAAATACAACAAAACCCTGTATAGCCTGTCCACCTTACAGTGATAAATTCAGCGGCTTTGACATTTTTTCCACTTTGAGAATGCCTTCAGGTGTTGCACCCCTTACAGTATTAGAGCCTGAAGGAGCTGCACTTTCTGCTTTAAAGATACTTGCTTTAAAGGATAAAAATCTTGAAAAAAAAATCAAAGAATACCAGGAAAAAATTAAAAATGAAATTGAGAATTCTGACAAGGAGTTAAAAATTGGGTAGTGTAAAAGACCTTTATGTTATAAAAACCCCATATGAAAGAGAACCAGGATTAGGTAGATTTATATTTTCAGATAGGTATTCTGTTTTTGACTGGGGGGAAATGCCTGACCATATAGAGGATAAAGGTAAGGCTTTATGTATTGTATCAAGTTATTTTTTTGAAAAACTTGAAAATCTTGGTATAAAGACCCATTATCTCGGGCTTTTAGAAGATGGGAAAGTAAAAAAACTGAAAGATTTAAAAAAACCCTCAAATGTAATGGAAATAAAACTTTTAAGGGTTTTAAAACCTGAAATAAAAGAAGGAAAATATGATTATTCTATTTATAAAAAGGAGAGATTTAACTTTTTGATTCCCCTTGAGGTTATTTACAGAAATTCACTTCCAGAGGGTTCATCAGTTTTTAAAAGATTAAAAGAGGGGAAATTAAAACCTTTAGATATTGGTTTAAATAGAATGCCAGAGCCAGGAGAAAGGTTAGAAAAGCCTTTTATTGATTTTTCAACAAAACTTGAGGAAACTGACAGATATATAGGTTTTGAGGAAGCAAAGGAAATAGCAGGTTTAAGTGACAGGGAAATGGAGGAAATAAAGGAGAAAACACTTTTTATAAACAACCTAATTTCAGAAGAAGTTAAAAAAATAAATCTTTTTAATGAAGATGGGAAATTCGAGTTTGGTTTTAATGAAGAAAGAAAAATTATAGTGGTAGATGCAATAGGAACACTTGATGAATGTAGATTTACTTATGAGGGAATTCATGTGAGTAAAGAGATTGCAAGGATCTATTATAGAAAAACGGAATGGTTTGAAGAAGTGGAGAAGGCGAAAAAAATTGATAGTATAAAATGGAAAAATTTTGTAAAAGTTTTTCCTCCAAGTTTACCTAAGGAATTAAAAAAAGTAATAGAAGATATTTATAGAGCTTTTGCAAATGAAATAACAGGAAGGGAATGGTTTAAAGCCCCGAGTTTAAATGAGATTTTGAGAAGTCTTAAAAATTTATTCCAAAATTAATGTTTGAGGTCATTAAATTTTTTGAAAAATAGGTAGCAAGGCAAAAAAGGATGCTTTTGGAGTTAAGAAGGGCTAAGGTATATTTATGGAAAAAAATCAGGAACTTTTTATAGTAGACACTCCTTGTAATCTTACAGATATTGAAAAATTTTAAAGAGATATTAGATAATGGGGAAAGGTAAAAATTCGCAGGCTAAAGCCTGCGCCTACCAATTTTATAAAATCTTCAGATGGAAAGCTACACCTTTTAAGGTATAAAGTAACAAGTTTTTTAGAATATTGTTTCTATTATCCCTCATATTATCTTCACCCTTAATTTTCAAAAAACAAAGGTTCTATAATTTTATGGTAATATCCCGCAGGCTAAAGCCTGCGCCTACCAATTTTTTAACATTTATTACCATAATTTTATTGTAGCCGCAACCTTTAGGTTTCGTTATATTCTTTTATAAAATCTTCATATGGGGAGCCGCACCTTTAAGGTATAAAGTAACAAGTTTTTTAGAATATTGTTTCTATTATCCTTCATATTATCTTCACCCTTAATTTTTCAAAAAAAACAAAGGTTCTATAATTTTATGGTAGCCGCACCCTTTAGGGTGCGCAAAAATTCACTTTAAGATTAAAATATGAAAAAGAAAAAAAGTTTAAAAAATAAATGATAGAGAAGAAAAATTAAGGGAGATTACTATCAAATTTTTTGAAAAATAGGCAGCAAAAGAAGCTTTTGAAGTTAAAAAGATTGCGGTATATTTACGGAAAAAGCAAAATCAAGAACATTTTGTAGCAGGCACGCTTTTAATCTTATTGAGCCAAAAAAATTTAATATAAACCTCATAAATCTTTAAATAACTTTTCTCCCCTTGATTATTTTTTAAAAACATATATTAATAATCCTTATCAGTCTAAAATGTTATGGTTTTCTACATCTACTTGAGTTTTTTTTTCCATTACCCTGTATAATTAAAAAACAATAGGAGCTAAAATTATGAAATTAATAATAATTTTAGTTTTTTGTGAAAGTAATATATTAGTGGGGCTGGAACATAATACAGAATCTGGATTTTTATTTGAATCCTCCAAAAGTTCATTTATTTTTCTGAAACAAAATTATGTTTCTTTATATTCAAAATATTCAAATATTTATTATTCAAATATTTATTCAAATTCTGAAAAAAGTGCCTCTTCCAGTTTTTTATTTAATGTAATTAATGTAATAGTTTATACAACAGAATTTTTATTTTCACTTGTTTGGCCTACTTTGTTTAATGGAGCTCTAGCTATGGCTTCTCTTTATAATCCAGGTCAATCTTTTGATATTTTTCCTGAAGGATTGTTACTTTATATTGGGGTGAATTCTATATTGGTTCCGCTTACAATTCATGGAATAGGAGTATTGTGTGAGAAAAAAGGAAATCTTAAAAATTCTATAATTGCTACAGCAATTTCATCCATACCTGGTGCAATAAGTTACTATTTGCTGTGGAAATATCCTGAATTAAGTTTAGCTGAGGGATTTTTTCTGGGATGTTTATCGGAATTTTCACCTTCCTTAGGTGGGGTTATTGGTTATAATGTGAAAATTAGCATAGGGGGTAAATAATGGCAATGATATTATTTATTTTTTTAAATTATACAGCAAAGATTTTTATGAAATATCCTTTTAAATATGAAAGGATTGTAGGTGGTGATACAACTTCTTGCTGGTATGGGGAGGATAGTGTGGTAACACAAGCAAGAATTATTGTGAGGATTTATAAAAAATTTGATAGAAAATTTTTGGAAAAAGAGGGGATACTGAATGATTCAGGATTCTGTGCAATCAATTTTGATTATTGGGATAATGGTGAAGAAGTTAAAACATTAAATATTGAAAAGATGGAAATATTTTTGCCTGATGCTAATATAGTAAAAAGCAAGGTAGACGCAAATTTCATCTGCAAAATTAACCCACAATAAATTTTCTTATATTGGCAAAAAATTCAATATTGCATGAAAAATTTTAAAGAGATATTAGATAATGGGAAAAGGTAAAAATTCGCAGGCTAAAGCCTGCGCCTACCATTTTTTTGAAAATCTTTTGCTGGGGAGTCACACCTTTTAAGGTATAAAGTAACAACATTTTTAGAATATTGTTTCTATTATGCCTCATATTATCTTCACCCTTAATTTTCCAAAAAAACAAAGGTTCTATAATTTTATGGTAGCCGCACCCTTTAGGGTGCGCAAAAATTCACTTTAAGATTAAAATATGAAAAAGAAAAAAGTTTAAAAAATAATAATAGAGAGGAAAAATTGAGGGAAATTAATTATCAAATTTTTTGAAAAATGTGGCGACAAGGCAACAAAGAATGCTTTTTAAAGTTGAAAGATTTAAAGAGGACTATACAAGAACATTTTGTATGAGGCACTCCTTTTAATCTTATTGAGCCAGAAAAATTCAATATTGTTATGGTATTCTACATCTTAAAAATTTATTCCATAATTAAGATTTTCTTAGTATATTTCTTTGTAGAGGTTGTAAATTTCAAAAAGTAAAAACCTCTCTTTAAAAGATTTTTATCTTTTGAGAGATTGAAATTAAGTATATATTCCCCTGGTTTAATTTCCTTTCTTGATAAAAGATCAATCATTTTTCTTCCAGTTATGTTATATAGACTCAATTCAATTTTATCCTTAGTATCTTCTTCTGAAACATAGAACCTAATTTTTAAATCTCCTCCCAAATTATTGTAAATTGCAAAGTAAGATTTTTCAGTATCAATTTTTTCTGATATCTCAGTTCCTATGGGGAAATATTCAAATTTATCAACCCAGGCGCAGTCCGAACCATTTGAGTTTGCACCATCTTTTGAGTAAACCCATTTAATACTGTGATTCCCTGATGCATTGATTATGAATCTTTTTAATACCCAGCCTCCAGTTGTTCCTGAAATAAAATCTTTTAAAGTATCATCTTTTAGAAAGTAAAGTCTGTCATAGTTTGCTTCTGAGGAAACTCTCCAGTAGAATTTTAAGCTACAGGGTCCTACTACATTTGTATATAAACGGGAGAAACCGTTATGGGGTATTCTTCCACTTATCGCAGCATCCTGACCGTCATAGCTGAAACATGTCTCTCCTATCCAGGGAGCACTACCATCACTGTAAAAGGTTAAGTTTGTGTTATCGAGTGCTTCCTGAAGTGTTACTAAGTTGTTGTTTATTGGAAAATATCTCACATAATCAACCCATCCAGCATCCTGTCCTGAAGAACCCGAACCATCTTTGGAATATGTCCATACCATTGTGTCTGTTCCAGGGCTTAATATCACTATTTTTTTCTGTATCCAGCCCCCGGTTGTTCCTGAAATTCTATCATATAGTTGGGAGGCTGCATATTTTCTAACAAAACTTAAAAAATCATAGTTTGCTTCTGAGGAAACTCTCCAGTAGAATTTTAAGCTACAGGGTGATTGGATGGTTGTTTTTAGAAAGGTTAACTGATTATGGGTAATGGTACCACTCTGTGCAGCATCATTATCGTAATAATAATAGTTTGTTTGATAGAACCAGTTTGCATTACCTCCTGTTATGAAATTGAGATCATAATTATCAAGAGCATCCTGTAAAGTCTGGGAATAAAGATAAGATGTTAACCCTATTGATATTAAAAATCTTAAAAATTTCATTTTTTACCTCTTTTTTTAAAAAGGAATTGAACCCGAATTTTTTATGTAATACTTACAAAATCAGAACAGTTTATCTTTAAATCTCTTATTTTTAGTTCCCTATTAAGAAATTTGCAGTAAAATCTATTATTTTTAATTTTAAAATAGATACATTTTGAACACATTTTCTGTAAACTTATAATACCCATATCAATGGAGTAATCTATAAAATCAAAAATAAACTTTAAAATAATTTCTTTTTCTTTTTCAGAGAAATTTTTTAATACTTTTTTGAATAGATTTATGCTTAATGAGAAATTCTTTATGCTCTCTTTTTTATTCTCTTTAATCTTAAGGATTTTTTCTCTTCTGTCTAATTCTGATTGAGTTTTTTCAATAAAGTTTTTTTTCTGTAAATTTTTTATTGACTTAGAAAGGGTGGTTTTATCAAGGGAAGTAATTTTCTCCAGGTTTTTTATTTTTAAATTCCCTTCAGAAAGGAGGGAAAGCAGGATTTGAACCTGAGTCGGACTTAATTTAAATTTAGAACTTTCCCTCCTTAAAAAAACTTTCATAATTTCAGATACTCTTTCAAGACCGGAAAGGATTTTAAAATCTAAATTTTCCAAAGAGAAATTATAGGAAAGGATTTTTTATTTTCTCCAATCACTGAAAATATAATCTTTTTCCTTCTGAGAGGCGTGACAACTGAAACATTCCCTTTTAGCATCCTTAACAATCTGTTTTGAAGGGTCTCCTTCTGCAAAGGCAGCAAATTCCCAGTTGCCGGTTTCTGTAAATAATTTTTTACCATGCTTTTTCATATAGGCAAGAACCTTCCTTTTTCCCTCTGCCACTGAATTATTTTCCTTGACCACTTCAAGAAGGTCAAAAACAAATACAGAACCCTCAGGGAAAACTTTTTCATTATTTAAGAGAGCTTTGTAAGCCTTTTCATTTGCATATACATGGTGAATACCTCCAAAGGCTTCAAATAGTGGATGACCTTCTTCAAGAATTAGAGTTTTAACATGGAACCAGTTTCTGTAATTTTCAGGATAGTAAGTTTTTGTTGAGGAGATGAGGATAAAACAGGATGCGCTCATCATAGCCTTTAAAATTAAATCCTTCATTATAACCTCCTCTTTTAATATTAGGGGATTGAACCCTAAAATAGTTGGTAATACCAACTAAATTATACAATATTAATTTGAAAATTTCAAGTTTTTAGTATAAAAATTTTTTATGTATTTTTCAGAAATTATTCATATTTATGAAAAAGTTAAGGAAAAAAGTTCTTTAAAGGATAAAATATTTATTTTATCTGATTTTTTTAAAAAATTAAGTTTAGAGGAAATTAAAATTTCTTTTTCCCTTCTCTCAGGAATCCCCCTTTATGGGAAATTGAATGTAGGTTACTCCCTCTTAAGGGAAGTTTTAGCTTCAATAAAGGATTTTTCTGTAAGGGAAATAGAACTAAAGGAAATAGAGGAATTTATCAAAAAATTGAGTTTTATTAAAGGGGAAGGTTCTTTAAGTCAAAGGTTTTATCTTTTGAAAGATTTTTTCAAAAACTTAAATGAAAAAGAAAGAGCATTTTTTGTTGATTATTTGATTGGAGAAGTAAGGCAGGGTGCAAAGGAAAAAATTATTTTTAAAGCTCTTTTAAAAGCAAAGGGAATTGATATTAAAGAAGGAGAAAAATTACTTAAAAGAGGAAATATCCTAGAACTTGTTTATGAAATTTTTGAAAAGGGTAATTTAATTTTTAAAGAATTTAAACCCAAAATTTTTGAGCCCCTTTCACCTATGCTCGCAGAAATTGAAGAAGATCCTTTAAGACTTTTCAAAAAGGGAAAAAATTTTTTACTTGAATTCAAACTTGATGGAGCAAGGCTCCAGATTCATAAGGAAAAGGATAAAATAAAGATATTTTCAAGAAATTTAAAGGATATAACATTTAAATTAAAAAATCTAACAGAATTTTTTAAGAACTTTAAAAGAGATTTTATTTTGGATGCTGAAGGAGTTATTTTAAATGAGGAAGGAATCCCTATCCCTTTTCAGGATTTTATGAAGGAGTTCGGTAAAAAATATGTTGAAAGTGAAAATATTTCTCCCTTTGTTTTTGATATTCTTTATGTGGATGGAGAGTTTTTACTTGATTACCCCCTTAAGGAAAGAAAGAAAATTCTTGAGGAGATAATTCCTGAAAAAATCAAAATGCCCTATATCATAACTGATAAAAAGGATGAAGCAGAAAATTTTTTCTTAAAGTCAATTGAAAAAGGGAATGAGGGTTTAATTATCAAGGATCCAGTGAGCCCCTATACCTATGGAAAAAGAGGAAAATACTGGTTTAAATGGAAAAAATTTTATACTCTTGACCTTGTTATAACAGGTGCCGAATGGGGTCATGGTAAAAGAAAGGGATTTTTATCAAATCTTCATCTTTCCTGTCTTGATGAGGAAAGAAAAAATTTTCTTGATCTTGGTAAAACTTTTAAAGGTCTAAAAGAAGAAGATTTGATTTTCCTTACTAAAAATCTTCCTCCTTTAACAGAAAAAAATTTTGGATGGATGATTAAGGTTAAACCCTTTTATGTAGTTGAAGTTGCCTTTGATGAGGTAATTGAAAGTAAGGTTTATAATTCAGGATTTTCCTTAAGGTTTGCAAGGGTTAAAAGGTTCAGATTTGATAAAAGTGCCCATGATATTGCAGATATAAAAGAGATAAGAAGAATTTTTTTAATGGAGAGAAATATCTAAAAAATCTATAATTTTTTTTAGTTTTTTTTCTGAAAAATATAAAGAAGGGACAAAAGTTAAAACATTGTGTTTTTCACCTTCAAGAAGGGTTAAAAATCCTTTTTTTATTAATTTTTTCCATAAATTTAAAGATAGTTTTTCGTCCTTAAATTCTATGCCCCATAAAATTCCTTTTCCCCTTATTTCCTTAATTTCCCTTTTATTTTCTAATTTTTTAAGTAGTTCTTTAAAAATTTTCTCCTTTTCCTTTACTATTTTTAAAGGATTTTCTTTTTTATAAAGTTCTAAAAAGGCAAGGGATGATATTATTGATAAAGGATGGGTTAAAAAGGTTGTTGCATAAAGGGGATCTCCTTTTATTTCCCAAACTTTCATAATTTCTTTTTTCCCCACACAGGCAGAAATTGGGAATCCGCCTCCGAGTGCTTTCCCGAGGCACAAAATATCAGGGAAATCTATTTCATATTGAAAGCAGAAATCTTTACCTGTTCTTGCAAAACCTGTAAAAACCTCATCAATTATTAATATAATATCATTATCTTTAGCATATTCATAGAGAATTTTAATAAAATTTTTGGGGGGAAGTTTTATTCCACCTCTTCCCTGTATCGGTTCTAAAATAATTCCAGCTATTTCTTTTGGGTTTAGACTTTTTAAATTCCTTTCAAGATCTTCAAGATCCTCTTCTCTTTCAGGATATTTAATTTCTATTGAGTAATTTTTTAAAAATTTTTCAAAGGGTTTTTTAAAATGATAAATATTTGTAATAGAGAGGTTGAACATTGAAAGACCGTGGTATGAATTTTTGAAGGAAATTATTTTTTCTCTTTTAGTATATAAAAAGGCAGTTTTAATTGCTATTTCAATAGCATCAGTTCCTGATATTCCAAAGGTGCAGAGCAAATCTTTGTTTTTAAAAAATTTAACAATTTCTTCTGATAATTTTTCTCTTTTTTCATAAGGAAAGAGATCCGCCATTGAGTGAGGTTTAATTTTAAAGTATTCTTTAACTTTTTTAATTATAAAGGGATTGAAGTGTCCGAAGAGGGAAACGCCAAAAAAGGATGTAAAGTCATAATATTTTTTATTATTTTTATCCCATACAAGGTCCCCTTTTGCTTTTTTGAGAATTAAATTTATTCCGCCAGTTTTAAGGGATAAAGAGGTAGCTGATTCGAATTTGAACAATTTTAAGGAAAAGTGGCGGCGGGCGGATTCGAACCGCCGACACAGGGCTTATGAAACCCCTGCTCTGCCACTGAGCTACGCCGCCTTAAATTTTTATTATAAAGAATATAAACCTTTCCCTTCAAACTTTTTATTTCACACCTAAACTTACACCTATTCCTCCCCCTTTTCTTAACATATTGGCTCTTAAATAAAGGGATAAAAAAATGTGTTCAAAATTAATTTGATAAACAAAATAGGGGTCAAATTCAAGATTGTAAGTAGGAATTAGAAATCCTATATGAAAATCATTCTTTGAAAATTTAATTGATATTCCTGTTTTTACTGCTCCCATTGTAGCACTCAGAGGCAATATCCCATCAGAAACTAAACTCAAATAAACAGAAATATTTTCTCCTCCCTTTCTAACCCATATAGAAGGAAGTGCAACAGGACCCTCCTTTTTATCAGGAATAAGCACTCCTTTTTCATTTTTTAAATCTTCATCCCTGAACCAGCCGAAAGTTCCACCTATTCCATAACATACTGATCTCCATGCCTTTGAAGTTTGAGCCATTGAAATATTTAAATGAAAACCTCTTACTCTGTTCCATATTACCTTATCTTCAGGATATCCATTTACACTTATTATTTCGTCTCTATATTCATGAAAACCAAGAGTTACTTTGTAATCAAAGGGTGAACCCTCAAAACTGTAACTTAATAATAAATCCTTAGCATTGAATCTGTAAGGATAGGAAATTCCTCCAATTACATAATCCTCAAAGTCTCCTCCTGAAGTTAGAAAATAAACAGTAAAACTTTTCCCCTTTGTATAAATTGTTTGAGATGAATTTAATGTTATAACTATCAAAAAATAAATTAAATATTTTTGCATTTTTATTATTTTAAATTTATAATAATAAGATGGTTCAAATCCTTAAAGCAAAGGAGGAATTATTTAAAAATATGAAGAAGTTAATTTATTTCTTGCTCTTTATTAGTCTATATTATTTCTGTGCACCTCAAGCTGCTCAGCCAGCAAAACCTGCAGAGACAGAAAGTGAGATTGTAATTATTGGAGAAGAGGAAGAAAAGAAACCTGCTCCAGAAGAAAAGAAAGGAGAAGAAACAGTGGTTATCACAGAAGAAGAAACACCTGCTCCATCCCCTGCACCTGAAACTGTTGAAGAAGGTGAGGTTGTGATTGCTCCTACACCAAAAAAGGAAACTCCTCTGCCTCAGCCTTCACCTTCAAAAGTTTTTGGTTACAGGGTTCAGATTCTTGCTGTTGATGCTTCAAAACCAGGAAATAAAGAAAAAGCTGAAAAATTCGCAAAAGAGGCAGAGGCAAGACTTAAAGGAGAATATAAGGTTTATGTTGAATATATTCCACCTTATTATAAAGTAAGAGTGGGTGATTTTATCTCAAGAGAAGAGGCTGAAAGAATGAAAATGAGGTTAAGAAGTCTTGGTTATTATGATGCCTGGATCGCAGAAACAGAGGTGGCGCCCAAGAGATAAATTTTTTGAAAATACTCCTTTCTACTTCAAATCAGGGTAAAAGAAGAGAATATTTAGAATTTTTAAAAGAATTAAATATAGAAATATTAACATTAAGGGATTTTGGGATAGAAAAGGGATTTAAGGAAAAGGGGAGAAGTTTTGATGAAAACGCCTTTATTAAAGCAAAATACGGAAATTTAATCTCAGGAATGCCAGCAATTGGTGAAGATTCAGGCCTCATTGTTTATTATCTTGATAACCTTCCAGGAATTTATTCAAAAAGATTTTCAGACTCAGGTACAGATGAAGAAAATAGAAAATTACTTTTAAAAATACTTGAAGGTGTTCCTTTTGAAAAAAGAAAAGCTAAATTTATATGTGTAATTTATTTTTTTCTTGATAAGGAAAAATTTTTCAAATTCAGAGGAGAAGTGGAAGGTTTTATTACCTATGAAGAAAGGGGTGCTTCGGGTTTTGGTTATGACCCTTTATTTCTTTATCCACCCCTTGGTAGAACTTTTGCTGAATTAAGTTTAGAAAAAAAGAATGAAATTTCTCACAGGGGAAAAGCTCTTAAAGAGTTAAAAGAATTTCTTTTAAAAATTTTGTGAAAAGAAACTTGCTTTTTCTTGATAGAGACGGGGTTTTAATAGAAGATAGGGACTATGGAACTCTTGGTGATCCCTTTAAGTTAAAATTAAATGATTATGTTATAGAAGGTCTTCATAAATTAAAAAAATTAAATTTTCACTTTTTTGTTTTTTCAAATCAGTCTGGAATAAATAAAGGTTACTATAAAGTAATAGATGTTAAAAGAAATAATGAAAGACTTGATCAGTTTTTATATTTAAAAAGGGTTAAAATTTTAAAATATTACTTCTGCCCCCATTTACCTATAGAAATGTGTTCTTGCAGGAAACCGGGTTTATATTTTTATAGATTATGGAAAAAGGAATTTCCTTTTGAGTATGAAAAAAAATTTATGATAGGTGATAAGGATAGTGATATTGAATTTGGATATAAACTGGGAATGATAACAATTTATATAAAAACAAGGTATCCATTGACTTTGAAACCGAGCTTTATAGCAAAAAATTTTAAGGATGCAGTAGAATATATATGTTCCTTTTTCTAATTTTATTTTCAATACTTGAACTCCAGATCGTAAGGCTTAAATATGAAGGGGGAGGAGACTGGTATAATGACCCAGAAATTATTCCTAATCTTTCAAAGGAAATTGAAAAAAGAACTGGAATAAATATGATAGAGCAAGAAGTAGTTCTTGATGTTGGTGATAGAAGAATAAGGAATTATCCTCTCCTTTTTATGACAGGTCATGGAAAAGTAGAACTTTCAGAAACTGATGCTAAAAATTTAAGGGAATACCTTGAATCAGGTGGATTTCTTTATATTGATGATGATTATGGAATGGATAAATATATAAGAGGAGAAATTAAAAAAATTTTCCCTGAAAAAGAACTTAAAGAGGTTCCCTTTGACCATCCTATTTATAACATTTTTTATAAATTTGAAAAAGGTCTTCCAAAAATTCACGAGCATTATGAAGGTCCACCAAAGGGTTATGGAATTTTTATAGGTGATAGATTATGTCTCTTTTATACTTATAACTCAAACATATCAGACGGATGGACAGATGTTTATGGAGATCCACCTGAAATAAGGGAAGAGGCAATCAAAATGGGTATTAACATTTTTCTTTATGCAATAACTTACTGATATGGATGAATCTCTCATTGAGCATCTTGAAGAATTAAGAATAAGAATCATAAGAGTTATAATTTATTTATTTATCTTTACCTTAATATCCTTTACTTTCTCTTTGAAAATTATAGATTTTATAAAAAAACCAATCGGAGAAATTTACTTTTTTTCTCCACAGGAAGCCTTTATTGTAAGATTGAAGGTTTCTCTTTTATCGGGAATATTCTTTACTATACCATTTTTGATTTATGAATTATGGGCATTTATTAAACCAGGTCTTTATGAAAATGAAATTAAAAACATTAAACCCTTTATAATTTTATCTCCCTTCCTTTTCTATGCGGGTTTCTTCTTTTCAATATTTGTTATTTATCCTCTTGGTATCAAAGTTCTTCTTTCCTTTGCAGGAAATGTAATGTTACCACTTATGCATATTTCAGATATTGTGAATTTCCTTTTATATGTTACAATTTTCACAGGTCTACTTTTTGAATTACCAATCCTAATTTTAATCCTTGTTAAACTTAATGTTCTCGATTATAAATTATTAAAATCGAAAAGAAGGGAAGTTATTGTTTTAATTTTTATTCTTGCAGCTCTTGTTACACCTTCAACTGATTTTATAACAATGAGTATTTTAGCAATACCTATTGTTTTACTTTTTGAACTTTCTATATTTTTTGCAAAAAAATTAAAAAAATGAGGTTTAAAATTAAATTGGAGTATGATGGAACAAATTTTTACGGTTGGCAAGTTCAAAAAGGTTTTAGAACAGTTCAGGGTGTTCTTGATGATGTGACAAAAAAACTTATCTGTGCAAAAGGTTTAATTCAGGGGGCTTCAAGAACAGATAGGGGAGTTCATGCTTTGGGTCAAGTAGCTCACTTTGATGCACCTAAAAAAATATTTTATGAAAGATTTGAGGGTGACAGGGAAAAATTAAGAAAAGCTATGAATGCAATTTTACCAAGAGATGTCTATGTAAAAGAAATTGAAATTGTGAGTAATAAATTTCATGCAAGAAGATCCGCAAAAGCAAAACTCTATAGATACACAATTCTCCTTGAAAGGTCCCCTCTTGAAAGGCTATATGCCTGGGAAATTAATTTTAAATTGAATTATAATTTATTCTATAAAATGACTAAACTAACAGAGATGGAAAGGGATTTTTCTCCCTTTTCTCCCTTACCTGAGGGAAACGGTTTTTTGAAAATTGAAAAGTGTTATGCAGAAAGAAAAGGTAAAAAAATTTTTTTATATTTTTATGCAAAGAGATTTTTAAATAAACTTGTTAGAAGTCTTGTTGGTCAGATGGTATATTTTGCTTCAAGGAATGATCTTGATGGTTATAAGAGAGTCCTTGAAAATGTTCCTGACACTTTAATTATAGCACCCCCACAAGGGTTATTTTTAATGGAGGTTTTTTATTGATAAAATTTTTATTTTTATTTTTAATCTTAACAGAGAATAAAAATCCAGTAAAAGCAGCATGGATGAGCGCTTTTTTACCTGGTCTCGGTCAGATTTATACAGGAAATTATATAAAGGGTTTGGTTTTCTTCGGAGGTGAAGTTTTCCTTATAAGAGAATTAATAAAAGACTACCCTTACGTTGAGAAAAACCAGGATGCTCTATATAGGTTTTCCTATAATTTCATTCTTTCCTTTTCCCTATGGGCTTTTAACATATTAGATGCATATGTTTCAGCACACCTTTATAAATTTGAAAGGGATACAAGTTTGATGGGAATTAATATAAAGGAAGAAAAATTCATTTTTTTAATAGAGAAAAAATTTTAAATTTTTTATAGATTCTTAACATCTTCAACATATTTGCAGAAGTGGCAACTTTTGGAAGGTCCGGGCAATTTCTCTTCTTTTAAGATTTTATCAATTTCAATTATAAATTTCTTTAACCTTTTTAAATTTACTGAATATTCATAAAGTTTTGTATCCCATCTTATCCTCTTTTCATTCCTTGAATAATAGGGGACAAAATAAAAAACGAAAGCCTTTTCATCAGTTTCAAAATTGTTTAATCTAATAAGCAAAGAATAACTATCAAGTTGAATTTGGACAGGAATTGGAAGTTTATCAGGAAATTTTGAAGAAGTTTTGTAATCAAGAGGTAAAATTTTTTTTTCTTCATTTTCAATGATCTCATCAGGTATTCCCCTTAAGATTAAATCCGTATTTTCTATTTTTTTATCTTCAAGTTTTATTTTTTTGAGTTTTCCCTTTAATCCAAATCTCTTAAAATAATAAGGGAGATCTTTTTCTTTAAATTCTTCAGCAATTTCTTTAAAAATTTTATCAAGAAGGGAAGGAATCCTCGGGAAAAATTCAACTGGTCTTTTTATTCCTTTTTTTACCTCCAAATAAAAGCACCTTGGACAACTAACATAAAGGTATATCCTTGATGGTGATATAAGGTGCATTTAAAAATAATAATTTAAAACTTCTTAAAAATCCAAATCCTATTTTTATTAAAAAAATCTTTTCTTTCATCTATTAAATATTTTTTAAAACCTGAAAGAATATCCTTGTCCCAGAATTCTGAAATTTCACTTATAAAAATGCCTCCCCTTTTTAAAACTTCAAAGGCTTCTTTTAACCATTTTAAAAAAACTTCATATCCCTTTTTCCCGCCTAATAGAGATTTTTTTGATTCACCTTTAAATGGTCCATATTTTTTATATTCCTCTTCTGAAAGATAAGGTGGGTTTGAAATTATTAAATCAATTTTTTCTTTCTTGAAAATTTTAAAACTTTTTGTTCTTATTACTTTTATTTTTGCCTTTTTCTTTCTACTATTTATTTTGGCACATCTACAAGCTTTTTTTAAAAAATCAACTGCTAAAACGCAGGAAAAAGGGAATATTCTTTTTGCCCATATTGCCAAAATTCCTGTTCCTGTTCCAAAATCAATAATGATTTCAGGTTTTAATTTTTTTTCTTTAAGCTCCTTTAAATAATTGACTAAAAGAGATGTTTCTTCTCTTGGAATTAAAACCTTTTTTTCTATATAAAATTCTTCATCTAAAAATAAGCATTTTTTGAAAATATACTCAGGTCTTTCGCCTTTTTTAATTAATTCAATGATTTTTAAAGCTTTTCTGATTTTTTTTTATCTATTTCCTTTAATGTAATTAATTTTTCAAATTTTTCTTCAAAAATATTTTCAATGACAAACCTCGGGTTTATTTCCTCTATTTTTTTTAAAATATTATAAATTTTAAAAATGTCCATCTTTTTAAGTTAAATTCTTGCTTCTTTTTCAGCAAGGTATTTTCCTTCCACCATATTCCTGAGTTTTTTAAAGGCTATATCCCACGATCTTGTTCTCAATCCGCAATCAGGTGCCACATATATTCTATCAGGGTCCTTTATAATATCAAGAGCATATAAAATTCTATCCCTTATGAGTTCAGGTGGTTCAACAAAATCAGTATGAACATCAATTGTTCCGAGTCCAACTATAAATTTTGTATTTTTAAATTCTTTAAGTATTTCATAACCCTTTCTTTTTTCAGGATTAATACCTATTTCCCTTGTATCTCTGTTTGCATATTCAAAATGAACTTCATTAAGTATTCCTTCAAGTTCTAAAATTTTTGGAAATAAAAGAGAGTAATCTGAAAAACATATGTGGGTTCCAAAAAATACTTTTCCTTTTAAATCACCTATGCTTTCCTTCATTGTTAATACAAAAAGATCTATCTCATCCCTTTTTGTAGTTGCTGCAGGTTCATCTATCTGTAAGTATTTTGCTCCTTTTTCGTAAAGGGATTTTAAAACAGGATAAATACAATTTTTTGCAATTGAGAGTAAAAAGTCCTTTCTTGCTTTTTTTCTTTTTTCTCTTATATCACCTTCACCTGGTTTTATATTTCTTAAAAAGTACTCATCATAAGACCAGTCCACTATTGTATATGCTCCTGTTACAGGTATTTTTACAGGTTTTTTTGCTAAATTTTTTATTCTTTCAAATTCTTCATCATGATAGGGAGATACTAAAGTAGGGATTGAGACACAGGAAGCTTTCCTGTAATATTTGTTATCAAAACTTCTAACATGACCTTTAAATTCAAATCCTCTTATGTGTTTTACGGGATACTCATACATTTCGACTCTATGTTGCTCTCCATCATAAACAAGGTCAAGCCCTGCCTTTTCAAGAAGTCTTATAGCATAAAGGGAAGAAAAGTGGAGTATTTTTTCTTTTTCCTCTTCTGTAAAGTTTTCTCTCTTTGAAAGAATATCGATTAACTCTTTCCTTTCATCAATTTCAAGAAAATGTCCCCATTTTTCTGCTTCTTCTATATCAGAATCTGTAAGTTTTATTTTTCTGAAGGCTTTAACTCTGAAAGAGGGTTTAGCAAGGGAACCAATCTCATGAGTTAAAATTTTCATTTAATTTTCTCCTTTAATTAAATTTTTTATTTTTTTATCCATAATCTCTCTTGGAAGAAATTCAGGGGACCAGTTTGTGGTTACATAAATATTTTCTTCTTTTACATAATTGATTGATTTTTCAATAAATTCTTCAATAAATTCTTCTTTTTCTATTAGTGTAGAATCTGTATTTATTATTCCTGCAAGAAGTAATTTATTTTCCGGAAAGTTTTTCAAAATAAAATCTCTTGAGTTATTATAAAAATCAAATCCGTATCCGTCAAAATCCAAGGAAAAAATAAAATCCAAATCATTACTTACATCAAAGAAAAAACTATGTAAAGCAAATTTTAAATTTTTAAATTTTTTTAATTCTTTTAAAAACCATAAAGAAATTTCTTTTTCTTCTTCATTTATATTTTTAAAGCCAAAGGTGGGTTCATAAAAAATTAAAAGTTTATTTCCCCATTCATTTAATTCTTTTATTACCTTTAAAAGTAATTCTCCTATTTCTTTTAATTTGATATTTTCAGAAAATTCTTGGAAAAAAAATAAAAAGGGAAAGGTAAATGTAAGATTTTCTTTTTTATTAAAAAGGCCATCACATAAAAGGTAGTGTTCAAAAAATTTTTTATTTTCTTTTATTTCAAATTTTTTAAAGATGAGTTTTCTCATAAAGAAATTTGTTTCATAAAATCTTTTGAGCCCATCAATTTCAACCTCATAAACAAGTTCAGAAAATGGTCTTAATAAGTCCTGAAAATAAAATTGACCTGTAAATATGTAATCCCAGTTCTTTTGAAGTTTAATTAAATTTAAAATATCTTCTTTAAAAAATTTTTTTAATTCTTCTTCCTTAATTCTTCCTCTTTCAAAGTCTCTTGTAGCTTCAACGAGTTTTTCACTTCTTGGGTAATTTCCATGTAATATTATTTTCATATTCTCTCTTTAATTTTTTTTATTATATTTTCGGAAAGTTCAAGATTTGAGTACATAACATGTTCCACATTAAAACCCAAGTTTAACCTCTCTTTTTTAGAAAAATCAAATATCTCATCAAGCATTCTCTCAATAACTTCAAAAGTCCTTGATTCAACTTTTCTTTCATTTTCAGTTATGTAAAAATTTATTGCAGTAGGAAATTCTACTCCCAGCCATTTCATAAATTCTATATCCTTTATTTTTTTTGCTGGGGCAAAGGAAATGTATATATCAGGGAATTTTATATTTTCAAGTTTAGTGAGTCTCCATAAATGTATTAAAACCTGTTTCATATTGCTTGTTTCAAAGATAATTTGAGATACAAAAAATTCTATACCTGCTTTCATTTTTTCAAGAATTCGGTAAGGTTCCCTGTTTCTTGTAAATATTGTTATTCCTCCAAGTTTTATATCAGGATAATTCTTTTTAATGAATTTAGCGGCTTCTATAACCGAATATCCAGGGTATTTTATTTTACTTGATTCTCCACCAACTAAAACAATGTATCTTATTCCTTTTTCATATACCTTTTTAACCCATTCTTCAAATTCCTTTTTGCTTATCCTGACACAAATTTTATTTATAATTGGTTCAAAATTAAAATTGTTTTTGAGATATTCTGAAAATTCTAAATTATCAATTTTTTCTTTATAGGGAACACTTCTTTCTTTTTCTCTTGTTTTTTCATCTACCACTTCAGGAATATTTAAAAACTTTATTCTGTTTTCTTTCATTATTTTTTTAATTCTTTCAGAAAAATTTAGAATTTTTTCTTCATTCCAATCAAAGGGAGGCGGGATAACCTCAAAAATTATTTTTTCTTTCATCCTTATTATTATAATACTTGACAAGTAAAAAAAATTATTTTATAATAAAAAAGGTTCAAATCCTTATTTTAAAAAAAGTAAAATGAAAAAGTTAACTTTATTTTTGGTCTGGGCTTTAATATACGGGGAGTTTCAGAATTCCTTTTCTCAGATTGATATTCCAACAGCTATTTTGCCTTCTACACCCTCTTATTCTGAGTTTTCTCTTTATGCGCATTTCGGATTAAGAAAGGAGATTAAGTCAGGTTATGAAATCAAGGATTATGATCCATCAAAGCCTTTTGATTTTGATATGTATGGAACGATGTCTTTAGGAAATTTCTTTTTTACTTTAAAAGTTTATACCTTAAGTGATTATGCTCTTGATTTAATTTACAGGATAATGCCTGAGATAGGGGTTACACCAGCTGTGGCAGTGGGTATTTATGATATTACATACAGAAAATATATAAGTTCAACTGGCTCAAATCCACCTGAAGGTGGATATAATGATGATAATTCCTATTACTGGGAGGATTGGAAGGAAGGAGATTACAGGAGAAATTTAGAAAACTTTTCTTTGTTTCTTGTTTTTTCAAAACATTTTACCTATAAAATAGTTGGTACAGTTGGTCTTGGTAGGGGGAGATTTGTTGGTTATGGTTCTCGTTCAAAGTATTTTAATTTTGATATTTTAACCGGTGGTAAGACAAAGCATGATATTACTTTTGGTGTTTTTTGGGGTGCATATTATATTATTAGTAAAAATTTCCACATATTAGTTGATTTTGATGGAAGGGATTTTAATGTTGGAGGAAGGTATGTAAGTCCTTTTCTTTCTGTAAATTTTGCTTTAACAAAACTTGAGCACTTTTTAGGTGGTTCTCCGAGATTTTCTCCAAGATTTGGGTTTGGTATAACCATAAATCCGAGAATTTTTAGAAGGTAAAAGATTTAAAGTGTTTTAAAATTTAAAAAAATAAAATCTTAAAAATTATGAAAATAAGGAGATTAGAAAAAGAATTAATTTATAAAATAAGAGCAGGTGAAGTAATAGAGGATCCATCCTCAGTTGTGAAAGAATTGATTGAAAATTCCCTTGATGCAGGTGCTAAAAAAATTGAGATTTTTGTTGAGGATGGGGGAAAAAGGTTGATAGAGGTAAAGGATGATGGAGAGGGAATGGATGAAGAGGATCTTTCTCTCTGTTTTTTACCTTTTACATCAAGTAAGATAGAAAAGCCAGAGGATTTAAAAAGAATAACAACTTATGGATTTAGAGGGGAGGCACTTTTTGCCATTTCAAAAGTTTCAAGGGTTATTATTAAAAGTTCCATTAATTCAAATTTTGAGGGGAATGAAATTTTTATAGATGGTGGAGAGAAGAAATATTTAAAACCCTGTGCTCATCCAAAGGGTACAACTGTCACGGTGAGGGAACTTTTTTATTCTGTTCCTGCAAGAAGAAAATTTTTAAAAACTGGGAGTCAGGAATTAAAAAAAATTATAGAGGTTGTAATGAAGTATGCTCTTTCAAATCCTGAAGTGGAATTTCTTTTAAAAGATGAAAGGGAAATAATATTTAATTTACCCTCTGTTAATAGTTTTAAAGAAAGAATCTCTTCAATTTTTGGTGAGGATTTTTTGAAGGAGTTGGTTGAGATTGAAGAAAGTAAAAAGAATTTTTCCTTTACTTTGTTTTTATCAAAACCAGAATTTTTAAAGGAATCTCCTCAAAGATTTTTTTTTGTTAACAGAAGACCTTTTTATGACAATTCTTTTATAAGAGCTTTTTCTAATATTTATACAGATAGGTTTAAATCACCTGATGTATTTCTTTTTCTTTTTATAAACCCTGAGGAAGTTGATTTTAATATTCATCCTCAGAAGTTACAGGTTAAGTTTTCACCCAAACTTGGTTTTCCTTTCAGGATTGTAAATATAGTAAGGGGCACTGTTAAGGAAAAAAGTACAGGTGATAAAAAAATAGAACTTCTTATAAAATTAGGTGGGGATAAATTTAAGGAAGATGTTAAACAGCTTGAATTTGGTGAAATGCAAAAAAGAGAAGATAAGAAAGAGCCTTTAATTTATGAGGATATATGGCAATTTGAAAACACTTATATAGTTGTAAAGTTTGAAAAAGGTTTACTAATAATAGATCAGCATACAGCCCATGAGAAAATTATTTATGAAAGGATATTAAGTTCAAGAAAATTTAAAACAAATTATATAGCCTTTCCAATTCTTTTGAAGCTTTCCCCTACTGAGTTTTCTACTTATAAGGAAATAAAGCCTATTTTAGAAAATATTGGTTTTGAAATAAGAGAAATTAGAGCTACGGAGATTCAGATTGAGGGTTTGCCCGATTTTATAAAAAAGTTTTCAAAGGAAAATTTTATAGAAATAATTAATTCAATAAAAAAGGAAAAAAAGCTTGACCCCTTGAATGTTTATAAAGAGATTAGCTGTAAGAGTGCAATAAAAAAGGGTGATGTTTTAAGAAAGGAAGAAATGACAAATATTTTAATAGAACTTTTTTCTCTTGATGATCCCTTTTTCTGTCCACATGGTAGACCTGTCATGATCCAAATTACTAAGGATGAACTTGATAGAAAATTTGGAAGATAAAATAAAGGTTTTTGCATTAATAGGACATACTGGTTCAGGAAAAAATAAATTGGCTTTTGAATTAGCAAAAGAACTTGGAGTAAAAATAATTCTTTGTGATTCAAAAAAAGTTTATAAATTAATGGATATAGGAACAGCAAAACCCATAGAGGATATGAGAAAGGAGGTGGAATACTTTATGATTGATATAAAGTATCCTGACGAATATTACAGTGCAGGGGATTATGCAAGGGATGCAGAAAAAATAATTGTTGAGCTTCATGAAAGAGGGGAAAGATTTTTTGTTGTGGGAGGTTCTACACTTTATTTAAAGGCTCTTTTTGAAAATTTTATTTCCTTACCACCTGTTCCTTCTGAATTGAGGGAAAAGTTAAAAAAGGAAGAAACATTAAAGCTTTATGAATTGTTAAAAAAAATTGATCCGGAAAGGGCTTTAAAAATACATCCAAATGATAGGGTGAGAATTGAAAGGGCAATAGAGATTTATGAACTTACAGGGGAAAAGCCATCGGAGTTATATAAAAGAAAAGGTGATAAGAAAATAGTTCCATATTATTTTGCCATATACTGGGAAAGGGAAAAAAGGAGGGAGCGGATTAATAAGAGGTTTGATGAAATGATGGAAAAGGGTTTTTTGGAAGAGGTTGAGAATTTATTAAATAGAGGGTATGATTTAAGGTATAAATCACTTGACGCACATGGATATAAGGAACTTATATTATATAAAATGGGAGAGATAAAGGATATTAAAGAGGCGGTGAATCTTGCAAAGAAGAGGACCTATGAATATACAAAGAGACAGTTGAATTTTTTTAAAAATTATCTTAATATTAAACCTTTTTTTTATAAAATGGAAGATGAAAAAATGGATGATGTTAAAGAGAAAATTAAAAAAATTTTAAAGGAGGAAATATGGAAGGACTCATAAAAGAGGCAAAAAAGGCTTACAAAAAGGGTCTTTTGAGGGAGACAAAAGATATACTGGAGAAAATTATTGAACTTACAAAAGGTGAATATATTGAGATTTATCCTGATTATATAAGTGTTCTTCTTGATTTGAAGGACTATAGTAAAGCAGAAAAAATTCTTAAAGAGTGTGAAAAAATAATAGAGAGGGATGGTAGTGTTTCAATTTTGAATTCTATTAAAAGGCTTAAGGCAAGGTTATACAGGGAAAAGGGTCAGTTTGAAAAGGCAAAGAAAATATTGAATGAAATATTAAACCAGAAAGGTTTAACAGATGAGGAAAAGGGGAAGATCAATTTTTCTCTTGGTAGAATATTGTTTATAGAAGGTGATTATGATAGGGCTGAGAGACATTTTACAGAAAGTGAGATCAGTTTCAGGGGGACGAGTTTAATTGAAGAGGAAGGATGGGCAACATTATGGAGAGCAAAGATTGCAAGGATAAGGGGTGAATGGACAAGAGCAAATGATATGCTTAAAATTTTATTTAGAGAATACACAGAAAGGTCAAAACTTCTTTATGCTTATGTTTTATTTGAAAAGGCACTTCTTTTGTTTGAAGAAGGAAAGAAAGATGAAACAATAGAACTTGAAAAAATTCTTGAGGAAACCCTTTTAAATTTAAGAGCCCCCAGACTTTCCATAGAAGTAAGATTAAAACTTTCAAATCCACTTTCAGTGGATGCGGAGGAATTTAAAAAAGTGGAAAGAAGGTCAAGGAGAATTTTAAATTACTTACCTTTTGAGGAGAAAACTTTAAGAGGTCTTGCTCTTTCATGGCTTGCTTACATAAAGGGATTTTACGGGGATAAAAATGAAGCAGAAAAACTTTATGATTTAGCCGAAAAAGAACTTGAAAATTCAAGTTATGAGGAAAAGGGTTTATATCTTCTTTTAAAGATTCTTACTCTGATAGAATTCAAAAATTTTAAAAAGGCGGAAAAATATATAGAAGTTATTAATGATAAAAAATATCCTTTTTACTTTCGTTCCTTAGCAGTTTTAGCAAAGAATTTTGAAAAGGTTTAAATCTTGAATAATTTTAAATTTAACTGTATATTTTACTTATACAAGGAGGAAACAAAATGGAAAATTTAAAAGATGTTTTAACTATAGATTTAAAAAAGTATGATTTTAGAGATGAAGTTAATTATCTTTATACTGCACCCAAGGGATTAACCAGGAAAGTTGTTGAGGAGATAAGTTCTATTAAAGGTGAGCCTGATTGGATGAGAGAATTCAGGTTAAGATCCCTTGAAATTTTTTTAAAAAAGCCAATGCCCTTATGGGGTGCAGATATAAAAGATATTAACTTTGATGAAATATCTTACTATGTGAGGCCCACTGATAAAAAGGGGACTTCCTGGGAGGATGTTCCTGAATACATAAAGAATACCTTTGAAAAACTTGGAATTCCTGAGGCAGAGAGAAAGTTTCTTGCAGGAGTTGGAGCACAGTATGATTCTGAAGTTGTTTATCATAACATAAGAAAAGATCTTGAAAAAAGAGGTGTTATTTTTCTTGATACAGATACTGCACTAAAGAAGTATCCTGAATTTTTTAAAGAGTATTTTGGTAAAGTTGTTCCTCCAACTGATAATAAGTTTGCTGCTTTAAATTCAGCAGTGTGGAGTGGTGGAAGTTTTATTTATGTTCCACCTGGTGTTCATGTTGAATTTCCTTTGCAGGCATATTTTAGGATTAATGCTGCGAGTATGGGCCAATTTGAAAGGACTCTCATTATTGCTGATGAAGGTTCCTTTGTTCATTATATTGAAGGCTGTACTGCACCTATGTATTCTTCCTATTCATTACATGCTGCAGTTGTTGAAATTATAGCAAAAAAGGGTTCAAGAGTTAGGTATACAACCATTCAAAACTGGGCTAACAATATTTACAATCTTGTTACGAAAAGAGCAGTTGCCTATCAGGATGCAGTTGTAGAATGGGTTGATGGTAATATGGGTTCAAGGGTTACAATGAAGTATCCCTGTGTTATAATGAAGGAAAAAGGAGCAAGGGCTGAAATAATTTCAGTAGCATATGCAGGGAAAGGTCAGCACCAGGATACAGGAGCAAAGGCAATTCATCTTGCACCTTATACTTCAAGCAGGATTATTTCAAAAAGTGTAAGCAAGGATGGTGGAAGGACAACCTATAGGGGGCTTGTAAGAATTATAAAAGGAGCAAAAGGAGTAAGGTCAAATGTAAATTGTGATGCTCTGATTCTTGATGAAAAATCAAGGTCTGATACTTATCCTTATATGGAGATTAAGGAGGAAGAGGTTGATTTAGGTCATGAGGCAAGTATTGGTAGAATATCTGAGGAAGAGATTTTTTATTTAACTTCAAGGGGTATTCCTGAGTCAGAAGCCCTTGCCCTAATTGTTCTTGGATTTATTGAACCCCTTACAAAAGAGTTACCCATGGAGTATGCAGTTGAATTAAATAGATTGATTCAACTTGAAATGGAAGGTTCAATTGGTTAAAAGGAGGCAGAAATGGAAGGTATTTTAATAAAAGATCTTCATGTATCTGTTGAAGATAAAGAAATTTTAAAAGGTTTAAATCTTTTTCTTGAAAAGGGAAAAATTCATGCGATAATGGGACCAAATGGTTCTGGTAAGACAACCCTTGGTTTTGTTCTTATGGGTCATCCAAAATATAAGGTTACAAAAGGAGAAATAATTTTTAAGGGTAAAAATATTTTAGAACTTAAAGCTGATGAAAGGGCTTCGCTTGGCCTTTTTCTTGGATTTCAGTATCCTTATGAAATAAAGGGAATAACTTTTCAGCATTTCGTATGGAGAAGTATTCTTGCTCTTAAAGAGAAAAAGAAAAATGGGGAGTCTTACCCAAGGAATTTTCTGGAATATAAAAAGGAATTAAAAAAGAAACTGGAACTTCTTGGTTTTGATGATAATTTTGCTGAAAGGGATTTGAATGTTGGTTTTTCAGGAGGTGAAAAAAAGAGGGCTGAGGTTTTACAGATGCTTCTTTTAAAACCTGAATTTGCAATACTTGATGAGGTAGATTCAGGTCTTGATATTGATTCAATTCGTATTGTAGCAAAGGCTATTGAGTTAATGAGGTCTCCTGATTTTGGTGCTTTGCTTATTACACATTATCAGAGGATTTTAAATTATGTAAAACCTGATAGGGTTTATGTAATGGTAAATGGGAAAATTGTAAAAGAAGGTGGATTTGAGCTTGTTCAGGAGGTTGAGAAAACTGGATACAAAGTTTTTGAGAATTCTAATATTTAAAATTTAAAATTCTAAAATAAGGTAAATTCTATGTTAACAGAAATAAAAATTAAAAACCAAGAATATTTAAAGAAAAGGGAAGAGGTCTTCAGTAGTTTAAAGGATCTTCCTCTTCCAAGTGAGAGGTATACAGATTTAAGGAATATCCCTTTTGAAGATTATTTAAAGGTAAAAGAAGATATTCTTATAAGAGACGAATTATCAGATTTAGATGGTATTCTTCTATTTCCCGATTTTCTTGATAATAAAATTGCTTATGATCTATTTTTAAAAGTTTTTGAAGTTAAAAAGGATAGACTTATTGCCACTCATTTTATTTTTCCCACAGGAGGTTTTTTTCTTGAATTAAATAATAGTGAAAAAAATTTCGATTTAAGTTCAGTTTCTCCTTTAGATTCTACTTACAGTTTTCAGACTTATATTTTTAAACTTAATTCCTCATATTTAGAACTCAAAATTAATCAGGAAAATGAAGGAAACTTTTTTTCACATAATCTTTTTATTTTTCTTCTTGATGATGCTTCAAAGATAAAATTATATAATTTTCATAATTCTAATATTTCCTACCTTTTCAATTCTTTATTCTTGTTTCTGGGAAGGGATTCTGAGGCAGAAATATTCTCTGCCTATTTCAGAAATCCTTATTCAAAGGTTGATAAGTATATTTTTATTGAAGGTGAAGGTGCGAAAGCCCTTGTTAAGGATGTTTTTGTAGGGGAAAAGAAAAATTTTTTAAGTTTAAGGAATGACCTTATATTTAAGAAAAGTTATACAAGTGGTGAAGAATATTCAAGAGGTATTTTATTTGACGAATCCACTGTTTGTTTTTATGGTCTTGCAAGGGTTGAGGAAAATTTAAAGAAAATAAATGCTTTTGTTGAGGGTGATGCCCTTTTGCTTTCGAGTAGTGCAAGTTTTCTTCCAGTTCCTTCTCTTGAAATACTTTCAAATGATTTAAGGTGCACTCATTCAGTAAATTCGGGTCCTCTTTCAGAGGAGAAACTTTTTTATATGATTTCCAGGGGATTAAGTAGGGAAGAAGCTGTAAGGATGTATGTTGAATCTTATTTACTTTCCAATTTAGATGGTGCAGAAGAAAGTTTTAAAGAAAGGGTAATTAAAGTATTGAAAAATGTTTATTTTTAAATATATAATTATTATCAACGGGGACGTAGTTCAGCTTGGCTAGAACGCCGGCCTGTCGAGCCGGAGGCCGCGGGTTCAAGTCCCGTCGTCCCCGTTGAATTTTTTCTATTAAATTTCCTTTAAAAGTGATAAATTCAATAATTTTTTAATATAATTTATCCAGAATGTCCTTGCTTTTACTTGTTGATGCAACATCTCTTGCTTACAGAGCCTTTTTTGCTTTTGAGAAAAATCCATTAAGAAATTCAAAGGGGGAGAATACTTCTGCTATTTTTGCCTTTACAAATTCTTTTTTAAGGCTTCTTGAAGAATATAAACCTACACATGCTGCTCTTGTTTTTGATGCAAAGGGAAAAACAAAAAGGCACGAAATTTATTCAGCATATAAAGCAACAAGACCAAAAGCACCGGATGAACTTACCTTCAGTTTAATATGGATAAAGGAGATTGGAAAAGCATTAAAAATAAAAATTTTTGAAATTGAAGGATATGAGGCAGATGATGTTATAGCTACTATTGCTAAAAAAGCAGAAAAAGAAGGTTTTAAAGTATTAATTCAGACCTCGGATAAGGATATTTTGCAGATAGTAAATGAAAACATTTGGGTTCTTGATACAAGACCAAAAGAAGAGATTCTTTATAACCCTCAGAGGGTTAAGGAGAAATATGGACTTCCCCCGGAAAAACTTTCAGATTATTTTACCTTAATAGGGGATTCAATAGATAATATTCCTGGTATTCCAGGAATAGGTGAAAAAAGGGCAAAAGAGATTCTTGAAAAATATTCTCTTGAAGAAATTTTAGAAGAACCTTCAAAAATATCAGATAAAAATGTTGTAGAAATTATAAAAAATAATAGGGATATAATAGAGGTAAATAAAAAACTTATAAAGCTTGAACTTGATGTGCCTATATACTTAGATATGGAAGAGCTTAGAATAAAGGAACCAGATTTAGAAAAATTGTTTGAAATTTTCCGAATGTTTGAGTTCAGAACTCTGATGAAAAAATTTTCTACATATTTACCTGATATAAAATTAAAGGAAGATTATGAAAAAGTTAATAAGTTCCCAATTGCAGTGCATTTGAGAGATGGTGATATAGTGGGATTTTATGAAGAGGCTTTTAAAATAAAAGATGAAGATTTTAAGGATATTGTAATTAATGAAAATAAAGAAATTTTTGTTCCTGATGCAAAAAAGTTTTATAAGAGAACTTTAAAAAAAGGAATTGATGTAAGGGCAAAGGTTTATGATCCAATAATAATCTATCAGCTTTTATATCCTGAAAAACCTGAGCCAGACGAAGAAACTATTACTCTTGAATTTCTCGGTAAAAGATTATCAGATTTATCTTCAAAGCGGGAAGTTGAAATTCTTTATGTAATAAAAAAAGTAATTCCAAAGTTAATGGAAGAGATTTTCAGGGAGGAACTTGATGGGGTTTATTTTAAAATTGAAAATCCTTTAACAAGAGTGCTTGCAGAGATGGAACTTTCTGGTGTTTTAATTGACAGAAAAATATTTACAGATCTTGAGTTTGATATTCTTAAAAAATTAAAGCTTATTCAGGAGGAAATATTCAGTATCTGTGGAACAAGATTCAATTTAAATTCGCCTCTTAAGCTTAGAAAAATTCTGTTTGAAAAACTTAAATTAAAGCCAAAAAAGAGAACAAAAACAGGGTATTCAACAGACCAAACTGTTTTACAAGAACTCGCAAAGGAACATATTGTTCCAAGAAAAATACTTGAATATCGAGAATTATTTAAGATTTTATCAACTTATATAACACCTTTGAAATCACTTATAGACCCTGAGACAGGTAGAATATACGCCTTTTTTAAACAGATAGGAACACAGACAGGTAGAATAACCTGCATAAATCCAAATCTTCAGACAATACCTATAAAATCAGAGATAGGAAGAAATATAAGGAGGGCATTTATTGCTCCTCAAGGTTTTAAAATTGTTGTAGCTGATTATTCCCAGATAGAACTCAGGATTCTTGCTCATCTTTCCGGTGATGAAAATATGATAGAGGCGTTTATAAAAGGAAGAGATATTCATGCTGAAACTGCCAAGAATATCTTGGGTAAGGTTTCAATTACAGAAGAAGACAGAAGAAAGGCAAAAACTATTAATTTTGGTATTTTTTATGGTTTATCTCCTTACGGTTTGTCAAAGGAACTATCTATTTCTTATGAGGAAGCAGAAGAAATTATAAGGGATTACTTTAGAGCCTATCCTAAAGTTAAGGAATGGATTGATTATACTATAAAAGAAGCAACAGAAAAAGGGGAGGTTAGGACAATATTTGGAAGAAAGAGGAAGATTTTTGAATTATTTCATTCAAAGAGGGAAGTAAGGGAGCAGGGTGAAAGAATGGCAGTAAATACTCCTGTTCAGGGTTCAGCTGCAGATATCATAAAACTTGCCATGATAAACATATATAAAGAAGTAATTAAAAATTCAAAAGATATAAAACTTGTTTTACAGCTACATGATGAGCTAATTTTTGAGGTTAAGGAGGAAAAAGTAGATGATTTTTTGATTGTGTTGAAAAATTGTATGGAAAAAGTTTATAATTTAAGAGTGCCACTTGAGGTAAAGGTGGGGGTAGGTAGAAACTGGTTTGATGCGAAGAGGGATTGATGCTTGACAAATAGAATAAAAAATTGTATAATTATAATACCCCATTTTTGGGGATGATATTTTACACGGTATTTGAAAATTAGGTTGGGAAGGGTTTTGAAGGTAGTAAGGGCGTCTGGTGGATGCCTCGGTGTCGGGCGGCGATGAAGGGCGTGGCAAGCTGCGAAAAGCCCGGGGGAGGCGCAAGCAGCCTTTGATCCCGGGATGCCCGAATGGGGAAACCTGATCCCGGTAAACCGGGATCATCCCCTGATTTTTCAGGGGAGGCGAACCCGGGGAAGTGAAACATCTCAGTACCCGGAGGAAAAGAAATCAAAATGAGATTCCCTTAGTAGCGGCGAGCGAACGGGGAGGAGCCTAAACCAATCCGGCTGTAAAAGCCCGTGGGTGTTGGTCGGATTGGGGTTGTGGGACATAGCCGGACCCAGCCACGGATGGGTCGGAGAGTTACAAATCTCTTCCTTAGCCGAATCCTCTGGAAAGGGGAGCCATAGAGGGTGACAGCCCCGTAGGCGAAAGGGGAGGGACTCTCTGGGCTATGTTCCCGAGTACCACGGGGCACGTGGAACCCTGTGGGAATCTGGGGGGACCACCCTCCAAGGCTAAATACGTCCCGGCAACCGATAGTGGACTAAGTACCGTGAGGGAAAGGTGAAAAGAACCCCGGTGAGGGGAGTGAAATAGAACCTGAAACCAGGCGCCTACAATCAGTCGGAGGGTTGGAAGGGGGTGCCTTTAGTCCTGGCTCTGCCAGGATTTGGGTCCCTTCCGGTCTGACGGCGTGCCTTTTGCCTAATGAGCCCGGGAGTTGCACTCACTGGCGAGGTTAACCCCGGTAAAACGGGGGAAGCCGGAGGGAAACCGAGTCCGAAAAGGGCGTTAAGTCAGTGGGTGCAGACGCGAAGCCGGGTGATCTACCCATGGGCAGGGTGAAGCTCTCTTAACAGAGAGTGGAGGCCCGAACCGGTGGACGTTGAAAAGTCCTCGGATGACCTGTGGGTAGGAGTGAAAAGCTAACCGAACCCGGTGATAGCTCGTTCTCCCCGAAATATATCCAGGTATAGCCTCGGGAATGAGTCTGGCAGGGGTAGAGCACTGGATGGGGTAGGGGGAAACCCCGAACCCAACCAAACTCCGAATACTGCCAGATGCTTCCCGGGAGTCAGCGGGTGGGGGATAAGCTCCATTCGCGAGAGGGGAACAACCCAGACCGCCGGCTAAGGTCCCTAAGAGCAGGCTAAGTGTGAAAGGAGGTGGAGGCGCTAAGACAGCTGGGATGTTGGCTTAGAAGCAGCCATCATTTAAAGAGTGCGTAACAGCTCACCAGCCGAGCGCCTCTGCGCCTAAAATGTATCGGGGCTTAAGCCTGCCACCGAAGCCGCGGGTTCCGGGAGTTAAATCCCGGAGCGGTAGGGGAGCTTTCCCAGCGGGTTGAAGCTCTGGTGTAAACCAGGGTGGACTGCTGGGAAGTGAGAATCCGGGCATCAGTAGCGATAATCCCCGTGGAAATCGGGGACGCCGTAAGCCTAAGGTTTCCTGGGGAAGGTTCGTCCGCCCAGGGTTAGCCGGTCCCTAACCTGAGGCCGAAAGGCGTAGGGGATGGGAAAGGGGTTAATATTCCCCTGCCACCCTGGTGGAGCCTGGGGGGTGACGCAGGAGGGATAGCCCAGCCCAGTAACGGATTACTGGGTCTAAGCCTTTAGGGCTATGAAGGGTCGAGGGAAATCCCGGCCTGGAGCCTGAGGGGTGATGGGGACCGGGGGTAACCCCGGGAACTGGGTGTTCCCACACTGCCAAGAAATAGCCTCGCAGGCGATGAAGCCAGGGTGACCGTACCGCAAACCGACACAGGTAGGCGGGCATAAATGTGCTAAGGCGCGCGGGTGAGCCCTCGCTAAGGAACTCGGCAAGTTGACCCCGTAACTTCGGGAGAAGGGGGGCCTCGAGTACGTGAAAGCTCCTCGCGGGCAAGTAGCGGAAAGAGGTCGCAGGTAATCGGCCCTGGCGACTGTTTAACAAAAACACAGGGCTCCGCTAACTCGTAAGAGGAAGTATGGGGCCTGAAGCCTGCCCAGTGCCGGAAGGTTAAGGGGAAGGGTGAGCCCCTGGGTAAAACCAGGGAGGTAGCCCTGAACCGAAGCCCCGGTAAACGGCGGCCGTAACTATAACGGTCCTAAGGTAGCGAAATTCCTTGTCGGGTAAGTTCCGACCCGCACGAATGGCGCAACGACTGGGGCGCTGTCTCAGCGAGGGGCCCGGCGAAGTTGTAGTGGTGGTGAAGATGCCACCTACCCGCGGAGGGACAGAAAGACCCCGTGGACCCTTACTGCAGCCTGGCCCTGAGTTTTGACATGAAATGTGTAGGATAGGTGGGAGGCTGTGAAGCCTGCTCGTCAGGGCAGGTGGAGCCACCGGTGAAATACCACCCTTTTCATGTCGAAACTCTAACCTCACCTGCTGGATCGCAGGGAGGGACAAGGTCAGGTGGGCAGTCTGTCTGGGGCGGATGCCTCCTGAAAGGTAACGGAGGCGCCCAAAGCTCCCCTCAGGCCGGACGGTACCGGCTGTTGAGTGTAAGGGCAGAAGGGGGGCTGACTGTGAGGCCGACAGGCCGAGCAGGCGCGAAAGCGGGGCCTAGTGATCCGGCGGCCCTGTGTGGAAAGGCCGTCGCTCAGCGGATAAAGGGTACCCCGGGGATAACAGGCTGGTCGGGCCCGAGAGTTCATATCGACGGCCCGGTTCGGCACCTCGATGTCGGCTCAGCCCATCCTGGGGGTGAAAAAGCTCCCAAGGGTTGGTCTGTTCGCCCATTAAAGGGCTACGTGAGCTGGGTTCAGACCGTCGTAAGACAGGTCGGTCCCTATCCACCGCGGGCGGAGGGCACTTGAGGGGTGCTGCCCCTAGTACGAGAGGACCGGGGTGGGGAGGCCTCTGGTGTATCAGCTGTCCCGCCCGGGGCATAGCTGGGTAGCCATGCCTCTAAGCGATAACCGCTGAAGGCATCTAAGCGGGAAGCGCGCCCCAAGATGAGGTGCCCCTGAAGGTCCCCGGAAGACTACCGGGTTGATAGGCCGCAGGTGTAAGTCCCGTAAGGGATTGAGCCGAGCGGTCCTAATCGACCGTTCGCCTTCAAAACCCTTCCCTTTATTACTAAAAAATTGATAACCTAAGAGAATTTAAAATGAAAAAATTAAAGTCTTTAATTTTGTCCCTTTTTATAGGTTCATTTTTTAAACTCTATGGGGTTGTTGTACATGGTGCTCATTATGATAATGATGGCCACTCATATTGTGGGGGTGGATGGTCAGGAGAATATATTGTAGACACCAGCAATATATGGGTTCCCCCTGGTGAAACACTTACTATACACCCTGGTACTATTGTGAAATTTAATAAATATAATAATTATTACCCGCTCGAATTTACTGTTTACGGCAATCTTTATGCAAATGGAGCTATTTTCACTTCAAATTATTCTCCCCCGCAACCAGGAGACTGGTTGGGGATTAACATTGTTGAAGAACCGGGACACTCAATGAAGGTAAAACTTTATAACTGTGTTATAGAGTATGGAGGAAAACCACCTGACTGGTATGGTGCAGCAGCAGTTTCTATAAGGGGTTATGGTCATTGTAATGTATATATTTCAAATACAACAATAAAATATAGTCCCAGTTCAGGTATTTATACAGAAGCTTGCTCACTCTTTGTTTCTGATGTCAATATTACAAATAATTCAGGTCATGGAATATCTAACTCGGAACTCCATTATGGTATAATTTTGCCATCACGTTCAGCAACTACAGTAACATGGACAATAGCAAATAACAGGGGATACCCAATTTATAGCATAACTCCCCAAAATGTTTTAGATCTTTACCCTAAACTTAATCTTATTGCTTATGGCAATGATACAAATGCTATTTATGTAAATAGATACGGAAATAATCCAATAAGAAGAAATGGAACATGGGGGAATTATGGAGTCCCATATGTAGTTTATAGTCTTTCTGTGCCTCCTGGGGTGCTCTTAAGAATTGAGCCTGGTGTTAAATTTGAATTTATGCAAAATGGAAGTTTTACTGTTTATGGCAAGCTTATTGCAAATGGAACCTCTTCCCAAAAAATTATTTTCACTTCACATAGGTCTAATCCCCAGCCAGGAGACTGGAAAGAGATTTATTTTTATGGAGCAGACTCAATAAGCCGACTTAATAACTGCGTTGTAGAATATGGTGGGAGAGGCGCTTCGGGAACAATTAATTTAGCTAATTCAAATATTTCTATCTTGAATACCGAAATAAGAAAAAATATGAAGGCAGGTATTTATATTAGCCAGTCCTGTCCAACTATTCGGTCCTGCAAGATTACAGAAAATTTGAGCGACGGGATTTATATTTACTCTGTTCTTCCCGTTACCCGGCCAGTGTGGATATTAAATACAGAAATAAAAAATAATAAAAATGGTATTTATATTGAGCGTCCACCCTCAATTATTCGTTCTTGTAGAATTATGAATAATTCAAATCACGGAATCTATATCAATCTTGCTTTTGGTGGCAGAGTTGACCTTGGTACATGTGATGATCCGGGAAATAACACAATAAAAGAGAATGGTTCTTATAATGTTTACAATAATTCCCCATTTGAAATATCTGCTCTTTACAATGACTGGGGAGCAACTGACTCCTCTGTTATTGATGCCAAAATTTACGACAATGAAGAAAATTCAGCTAAGGGAAGAGTGAATTTTATTCCCTTTCTTGGTCAGCCATTTTATGGCTCAACTGCCTTTAATAATGCAAAACGTTTACTTCGTGGATACTTCACACCCTCTTTTTATCCCAGAATTGGACTTGGATATACAGGGATGGATAAAAAAGTGTATTTCACATCCTCATACGATGCTGAGAATTGGAGAAAACCTATTTCTCTTAGTTCAGGAAAATACCCAGCAATGATATTCCGGGCACCGAGGATAGTTGTAGTGTGGGTTGATAAAGACTCAATGTATGAATACTTGAAAATGTCATATAGTGAATACGAAGCCTGGCAACCACCTGTAATTCTTTTTTCAACACAAAACACAAATTATCGCACTTTCGGACCCCCTTCTATCTCATTTGATGGAACAAATTGGTGGATTACTTGGTCTGCATACAGAGATATTAATATTTTACCTTATCCTCGCTTAGAAGCAGTGAAGGTCTTATTAGTTGGGAAATTCTCCCGGTTAGATGGATCTGACTTTACATTTTGGGAAGTGGACAATCATAGAGTTTCCTTTTTGATACCATTACCACCTCATCAATCTCCGCCAGTTCCTGTTGATACAGTTATAATTGAGGGGGAAAGGATTGCTATTCCTGTTCCTATGTCCCCTTCAATTGCTGCTAATTGGGGTGAAAATGATGTTCAGTTATTGTGGGATAGACCTGTTCCGGGTGAAACACATTCAGAGATCTTCTGGTATGAATATAAAAATGGAGAGTGGCTTAAGAGAGGATTTATTTCAAAGGATGATACTCTTTCTGCTACTGCACCACAAATTGAAATATTCAATGACTATGTCCATGCAATCTGGCAGGAAAAAGACCAGGACGGAATCCATAAAATATGGTGGAGACAGAGATATAAAAATTCGGAAATATGGGAACCTTTTCGTCCTATCAACCTCCGTACTTCTCGTGCTTCTTTTGACCCTATTATCTTGAGGGGGGAGTGGGCTGTATGGGTGGAGGAACATTCACAAGGTGTAAGTGAGTTATGGGGCTCAAGAAGAATTAATGATGAATGGACAGATCCAGTCCAATTAACATTTACTGGTAAAATCTCACTTTATCCACAGATAACATTTAAACCCTCCTTTTATATTCCAAATCCTACTTTAAAGGAG